>JADDPU010000454.1 GCA_016781725.1 Rubrobacter sp.
CGAGGGTGTATAGTCTACGGGGCTTCGATGGAGGCGGCTCCGTGAGAGAAGGACTTCTACTCAGCAGGATCAGGGATAGACTTTCGGCGGGATCCGGCCGCCTCAGGACCAACGTCTGGCCGGTCGCGCAGTCGGCCGCGGCGGCGGCTCTGGCGTACTTTATAGCGCAGGTTCTGCTGGGGCACGAGCGGCCCTTCTTCGCCCCGATAGCCGCAGTCATCTGCCTCAGCGTGACGCTCGGACGAAGGACCAGGCGGGCCGTAGAGCTAGTCTTCGGGGTAGCCGTCGGGCTCCTCGTGGCCGACTTGCTGGTGCTCGTCATCGGGAACGGGACGCTCCAGATCGCGGTAGTGGTCCTGCTCGCGATGGCGGCCGCGGTCTTCTTCGGGGGTGCGACCATATTGGTCAACCAGGCGGCAGTCTCGGCGATCCTGGTGGTGGTCCTCCAGCCGCCCGGGGCCGTCTTCTCGCCCGATCGTTTCCTCGATGCTCTCGTGGGCGGCGGGGTGGCCCTGGTGGTCAACTACCTCTTCCCCATAAACCCCGAGCGGCTGGTCGAGCGGGCCGCCGCCCCCGTGTTTGGGGACCTGATCCGGGTGCTCGAGGAGATAGCCGCCGCCCTCGAGCGCGGCGACGCGCAGGGCGCCAGGCGGGCCCTGATCCGGTCGCGGGAGCTGGACGACGAGGTCAGGACCTTTAACGAGGCGCTGGAGGCGGGCCACGAAACCGCGAGGCTCTCCCCCACCCGCCGCAGGTCGCTCAGGCACCTCGAGTTCTACGCGAGCGCCAGCATCAGGATCGAGCTTGCCGTCATAAACACCCGCGTCCTGGCCCGCGGGGTGTACAACGCCCTCGAGCGCGGCGACACCATCCCGCCCCAGTTGCCCGCGGCCATCCGCGACCTCGCGCGTGCCGTGCGGGCCCTGGCCGCGTTCCTGGAAGAGCCGGGAGGACCGGAGGAGGCCAGGAGGTTTGCGTTGGAGGCCGCCCGGGGCGCTACCGAGAGCCTCAAAGAGCGTCACGAGCTCGCGACCAGCGTCCTCGTCGGCCAGGTCCGCTCCGCGGCGGTCGACCTGCTCAGGAGCACGGGTATGGACCAGGCCTCGGCCCTGAAGGCGTTGGAGGAGGTCGCCGGGCGTGCCTCTGAGGTCGGCTGAAAGGCTAGTCGTCGAACTCCCGTCCTATCAGGGCGTCGGCCTCGATCTCGACGAGGATCTCGGGCGAGATAAAGCGCCGCACCTCGACCATGCTGGTGGCTGGCCGGATCCTGCCGAAGAACTCGCCGTGCGCCTCCCCTATCTTCTCCCACTCGTCGATGTCTTGTACGAAGATCCTGGTCCGCACCACATCCGCGAGCCCGGCCCCCACCGCCTCGAGCGCTACCTTCACGTTGTTCAGGGCCTGGACCGTCTGCGCCCTGACATCCCCGACCCCTACGAACCCGCCGCTCCCGTCGGTAGCGGTAGTGCCCGAGACGTACACGAAAGGACCGCGGCGGACCGCCCGCGAGTAGCCTACCCTGCTCTCCCACACCGTGCCGCTGGTAACGTTCTCCCGCCTCATGGGATCCCCCTGTCGAAAGGCGTCGCTCTATCCTGGCGGCCTACGGGCCGGCCTTCCAGACGAAGTCGTCGATCAGGCGCCACGCGATGCTGACCCTCGGCGGGAGCTGCGGGAGGTCGGGCGGCGCGTACCAGGCCGCGGCCTCTATCTCCCCGGGCTCGGGCGCCAGCTCGCCGCCGGCGTAGTCGGCGGTAAAGGCGATCATCAGCGAGTTCGGGAACGGCCACGGCTGGCTGCCGAAGTACCGCAGGTTCGCTACCTCGATCCCGACCTCCTCGCGCAACTCGCGCCCGATGGTCTCCTCGATGGACTCCCCCGGCTCGACGAAACCAGCAAGGACGCTGTAGAGGCCCGGGGGGAAGCCTGGCGAGCGGGCCAGGAGCACCCGGTCGCCGCGGCGAACCCGCACGATCACCGCAGGGCTCACCCGCGGGTAGTGCAGCATCCCGCACCGCGTGCACCGCATCGCCATCTCCCCCGCCGCGCGCTCGGTCCGGCCCCCGCAACGCCCGCAGTAGCGGTGCGTCGCGTGCCAGGCGACGATCTGCTTCGCCCGTCCCGCCACCCCGAAGAACTCCTCGTCCACCAGGGCGAAGATCCCCCGCAAGTCCCGGAAGGCCATCCCCTCCGGCGCCTCGGCCTCTGGAGAGACCTCGCCGGCCCAGCACCGGCTCCCGTTCAACGCCCCCACCTCCCACCGGAAGAGTGCCTGGAGGCCGAGGTCCTCGGGCGCCGAGGCCCGCGGCACGCGCGCGGCCTCCCCGTCGAGCATGAGTAGTCGGTCCCCGCGGAACAGGAACCACAGCGGCTCCGCCCGTTCTCTGGCCGACGGCTGCATCGCGACCCCCCGTAGGCTACCTATCAGGGCTCTGAGTATACCGGCGTGGCGAACGCGCCGTCCCGGTCTCCCGCCTCAGAGCAACCCCTCAGCCCTCAACTCGTCCCTGAAGTCCTCCCCGGCGCTGGATCCCTCCCTGTAGAAGACGGCAGGCTCCCCTATGGGGGATTCCACGGTCACCCGGACGCCGGCCTCCGGCGAACCGTAACCCTCCCCAGACCAGACGTGCACCCAGCGTCCGGCGGGCAGGTAGACCTCGACCGACCTCTCGCCCGGGTCCAGGACCGGCGCGACCATAAACTCGGAGCCGACCATGAACTGGTATTCGAGCCCGTAGACCTCGGAATCTTCGGGGTAGTGTATAAAGGGATGGCGCACGACCGGGAGCCCTCTCTCGGCGGCCTCGCGCACCAACTCTCTGCGGTACGGCTCCCAGGCTGCGTAGACCTTGGCGAGCCGGCTGAAGTGCCTGAGGGACTCTTCATCCGAGTAGACCTGATGATTGACCTCGGGACGGTTGCCCTCGTGGGTGCGGAACACGGTGGTGAAGGCGGCGAGCTCGGTCCAGCGCATAAGCAGTTCCTTGGAGCGATGGTACTCGAGCAGGGGGTGGTCTATGGCCGTGTAGCCCCCGATGTCCGAGTGCTGCAGACTGTATCCCGAGAGGCCGCTCGATAATAGGCCGGTGACGGCGCTCTTTATGCCGTCGTGCTCGTCCCAATCAACGAGTTGGTCGCCCAGCCAGAATAGGGTGCTGTATTTAGGGCTCTTGGTGAAGCCGGAGCGGTTGAAGAACACGACATCGCCCTCGCGACCGGCCTCGCGGATGGCCTCGCGGTTGACCTCGGCCCACTCCTCGGCGTAGCGGTTGTGGTAGCTCTTCGGGTCGGCCCCGGAGGATAGCACGGCATCGTACGGCAGGCCCTCGCCGAAATCCGCCATCCATCCCGAAGCGCCGCTGCCGAGGAGCTCCTCCTTGATGACCCCCTTGATCCAGTCCCGAGCCTCCGGGTTCGACAAGTCCACGAAGGCGGCCGAGAAGTCGGTGGTCTCGACGGTGTAAGGTCTGCCATCTCGGTCTTTGACCAGGTAGCCCCTTTTCGCCGCCTCTTGGAAGAGGTTGCGCTCGGTCTTGGTTTTGTCGATGTCGTCGGCGAACCACGGCCCGATGTAAGTCATCAACCTCACGCCGTCCTTCTCCAGCCTCTCGCGGAGTGAGTCCCAGCCAGGATAATGGTTCTCGTCGAGCTCCCAGTTCCACCACAGCTGCGTCCCGAAGCTCGTCTCTCGCTGGCCCACCCAGTCTTGAAGCCAGAGGGCGGCGACGGGCGTGTCGAAGCTCTCGAGCTCTCCGTAAAGCCTTATTACCCGCTCCGTTCCACCCTGCAAGCCGACGACGGCGCCGGAGAGCATCCAATGCGGCAGCTGGCGCATCCTGCCCGAGTACTCGGTGTATTGCTCTATCAGCTCGGACGGGGTGCCTCCGTTTAGGATTTGGCCAGCCACTCGTGAGGAAAAGACCTCGACTCGAACCCTATCCTCCTGCCTCAGGTCGAAGGAGGAGTACTCGTAGTTTTCCAGGAAGAGGGAGCGCATCTCGCTTGTTACGTAGTGCGGAACGCTGGCGCCACTGGTGTACGGGGTTCCGCCCGCGTCGGCCTCCCAATCCGCAGCCCACGTTATAGGCTGCTCCCCGCGTCCGATCCCCTGCTCCTGGATGAAGATGGGGACCTCGTGCCCCTTGAGGTCGAGATACGTGTACTGCGCTCCGAACCCGAAGAACCGCTCCTCCGGAGAGGAGGCGTAGGTCAAATAGACCCTGTCGTAGGAAGGGTCCCCCACCTCAACCTCGAACCGCAACCGATCCTCGTCCACGGGAGAAAACGACAGCTCGTACTCTACCCCGCCGTTTCCACCGTTCAGGAGCCTGCCCTCGATGATCAGGGACTCTCCCTCCCGCCCGACCGAGTCTATAGTCTGGTCCGGGCGCGGGTCATCCACCTCGTCTTCGACGAAAAAGTGTCCCCGCGACTGCTCGACCGTCTCATCGCCCCTGGCGGCGGAGACGAAGCTCTCCCCCGGCAAGCTGCCCCAGAGGACGCGGCCGGGATCCGAGCGGTGTCTGACGCTCAGGGTGAACCCCCCGCCCCTCTCCACGACGACGGCGAACCCCCCGACGCGGTAGACCCCGGCCTCGACGCCCCGCGATACGCCGACCACGGACCCCGAGGCATGGGCCTGTCCGTCCCACACCAGGAAGGCGACGAGGGCGCCGGACAGCGCGGCCGCCAGGAGCACGACGGCGGCCAGATACTTGAGACCAACGGCCCGCCACGTACGTCCGATCGACCCCGCCCGGGACAGCACCAGATCCACCCGTTCCCGTCTCGCTACTCCGGATGCATGATACCGGGTGCAGGGGTGAGGCGCCCGGCGCCGTCCCGGGTCTGCTCTCGGCGGCTCGCCCCGACGCGAAGACCGCCCCTCCTCCGGCGAAGCCGCCCGAATCCGACCTCTCAGCCGGCTACAATCCTACGGTTGGTAGAGCCTACCCCAGAGGAGATATTTCGCGGGACGCTTGTACGATCCGGGTGATGAGCTTCAACGTCAGGGGCTCCTTCCGCGACGTGCGCGAGAGAAACGCCTGGCGCAACCGGGCCGCGTTGAACGTCGCGACCATAGAGCGCCACGCGCCGGATGTGATCGGGCTCCAGGAATGCCAGAGCGGCAACCTCAGAACGTACCGCAAGCACCTGCCACGCTACGCCCGGATCTCCGGTCCCGGCTACGGCAACGTCATCCCTTACGACTCGAACGCGATCCTCTTCGATCCCGGGCGGCTGGAGCTGCTGGGTTCGGGAGGGTTCTGGCTGAGCGAAACGCCGGAGAAGCGCTCCAGAAGCTGGGAGACGCGGGTGGCGCGCTCTGCCAACTGGGCGCTATTCAGGGTCCTCGGTACCGGGCTCTCGCTTCTGCACCTGAACACGCACCTTGACCATGTGAGCGCCCGGGCGCGCCAGGAAGGCAGCAGGCTCATCGTCGGGAGGGCGGCCGAGATCGCCGGCCGGGCGGGTGGAGATATCCCGATCATCGTTACTGGGGATTTCAATGGCAGGCCGGGCAACGCCACGCACCGGAACTTCACGAGGGCCGGTTTCGTGGACACCTATCTCGCAGCCGGCAACGAGGACACCCGGGAGTCGAACACCTTCCACGCCTTCGAGGGAGCGCGCTTCCGAGATGCGCACCCCGAGCGCGGACCGCGGCGCCTGGATTGGATCCTCCTCAAAGATTCGCGCGATCGCCTCCGGATAGAGTCGCACAGGATCGTGCGCGACGCCGACGAGATCTCGGGGCTGTACCCGAGCGACCACTACCCGGTGCTCGCCGAGCTCTCGCCCGTAGGCTGAAGGAGAGCCCTCAAACGGAAAGGAGCCCCACGACGAGTGGGACTCCCTCAGGCTGAGTCGAGGTACGTGC
>JADDPU010000614.1:0-2695 GCA_016781725.1 Rubrobacter sp.
TTACCTCAAGCTCTTCTCCGGGTAGCGCGGCTCGCGGCAGCCGCCCGTGGCTACCCGACCCTAAGTACTTCCTTTATGGGGGGACGCTCGACGAGCTCCTCGACGTACTCCTGGAGCTGCAGGCCCTCCGGGGTGGCGACGGCGTGCAGGTAGTTGGAGAACTGGAAGAGGGAGTCGGGCAGGCTCGGGTCGCGCGTCTGGTTCAGGCGGCCCTCCTGGCGCAGCCTGCGGGCTACGGCCCGCAAGACCGAGTAGGACATCCGCGAGAGGTCGCGCAGGGGCTGGTGGCGGTTCTGGCGGGTGCCGAGGTCCACCTGGGCCATGGCGTCGAGCCCGATCATCTTGAGGACGTCTATCATGATCCCGGTCTCAACCGCGTAGCCGGTGAGGAAGGGGATGGAGCTGAAAAGGTCCTTATCGGCGACGAACTCCCCGGCCAGGGGCTGCACGAAGCCAGTGAGCTCTGGGTAGAAGAGGTTGAAGAGCGGCTTGGTCGAGAGCTCGGTCACGCGGCCACCGCCGTCCTGCTCGACGGTCTCGTGGCTCTTGAACGGGCGCCGGTAGGCAGCCTTGACGAAGCGCACCTCGGGCACCTCGAGGATCGGACCCAAAATGCCGTAAACGAGCTGGGGCTTGAAGTCCCTGGTGTCCGCGTCTATGTACATGACGAGATCGCCGCGGGCTACCGAGAGGGAGCGCCACATGGCATCCCCCTTGCCGTGCGCGCCGCCGTGGTTGCTCATGAGCTCGTTCTCGGAGTAGACCTCCGCTCCCCTCGAGGCGGCGACCTCGGCCGTGCCGTCCGCCGAGTCGGCGTCGACGGCGAGGATCTGATCCACCAGCACACCCTCGCCGGTCTGCTCGTTGACGGCGTGGATCACGTCAACGATCCCGCCCACGGTGTCGGCGACGTTGCGGCAAGGCAGGACGGCGCTGACCGTCAGGCCGAGCTCGCGCTTGCGGCGGGCCAGCGACCCAAGGTCAGAGAACTGGCGATAGTCATAGGAGCGATGCTTAAACCACTCTACGGCGTCCACGGGCATCACGCTCCTTACGTAAGTCTCTCGATCACAGCCCCGGTAAGCTACCGTATGCCGGCCCCTTTGTCTACTCTTTTTTATCGATGCTAGGTATCGCCTATTTCTATGGCTACCTACCGTCGCGCCGGCCGGCGGCCCGGGCCCGCCGGGGTGATAGAATCAGGAGCCTTTTTAGAGGTGATTGTCCCTGACGGGATCGGAAAGCTTGGGACGCTATGCGCATAGTACTTACCAACGACGATGGAATAGACGCCCCCGGCCTGCTGGCGGCCCGGCGCGCGCTGGAGAAGGTCGGGGACGTCATCACCGTGGCCCCCGACCAGAACCGCTCCGGGGTGGGCCGCAGCATCTCTTTCGGGCGCTCGCTCCACGTCGAGGAGCGCGAGATGGCCGACGGGGCGACGGGCTACGCCTGCACGGGCACGCCGGTCGACTGCGTGCGGCTCGTGGCCCTGGGCCTTATGGACTTCGAGCCCGACGTCGTCGTCTCCGGGATAAACCACGGCGAGAACCTAGGCGACGACATAACCTACTCGGGGACGGTCGCCGGGGCCATGGAGGGGATCGTGATCGGCGTCCCCGGCATCGCCGTCTCTTTGAGGCTGGACCGGCCCTGGCACGAGACCGCCGACGAGGACGCCTCCCTTGACGACGGTCTGCACTTCGAGCCCGCTGCCGAGTTCACGGCCAGGCTGGTGAAGGTGGTCCTCGAGGGTCTCCCCGAGGGCCGCATCCTCAACGTGAACGCGCCCAACCTGCCCCGCGAGAGGCTACGGGGTGCGAGTGTCACCAGGCTCGGGCGCCGGTTCTACAAGGACGAGCTCGTCGAGGTCAAAGACGACGAGGGGAGGGTCGGCTACGACATCTACAACAACCCGCCGGGCCACCACGAGGAAGAGGGCACCGACTTCGCCGCCATCGAGAACGACGAGATCAGCGTAACCCCCGTCCACCTGGAGCTGACGGACACCGCGGGCCTGGAAAAACTGGAAACCTGGAACGTCGGCGACCTGCTCAAAGACGGGTTCGAGTAGGCCTTGCTCGCCGTCGCCCTCTTCGACTTCGACGGGACGCTCGTGGACACGACTGAGATGATCCACCAGTCCATGCGCTACGCGACCGGCGAGGTCCTCGGCCGCGACGACATCCCCCGCGAGGTGCTGCTCGCCAACGTGGGCCAGCCGCTCCCGCGCCAGATGGAGTTGATCGACGCCGAAAAGGCCGAGCTGCTACTCGAGGCGTACCGTCGTCACCACCAGGAGCACCACGACGACCTGATCGGGGAGTTCCCCGGGATCGAAGGGTCCCTTGCCCGCCTCCGATCAGCCGGGATAAGGGTCGGCGTGGTAACCTCCAAACGCCGCGTCTCCGTGGAGATGGCCCTGAAGAACTTTCCCGGTCTGCGCAACGTCGTGGACCGCTTCGTCACCATGGAGGACACTACCGAGCACAAACCCCACCCCGAGCCGCTCCTGAAGGGCCTCGAGCTCCTCGGCGACTTCCCGAAAGAGCGGGCCGCCTACGTCGGCGACTCGCCCTTCGACGTGGAGGCCGCGAAAGCCGCGGGCCTCACGAGCGTCGCCGTGAGCTGGGGGGCCTTCTCGGAAGACACCCTCCGCGCCGCCGAACCGGACCACCTCGTCCCCGACATCGAC
>JADDPU010000614.1:2817-5885 GCA_016781725.1 Rubrobacter sp.
CCTCCAGCTCCTCCTCGGTGTTGAACAGGTGCGTGCTCGCCCGGACGTAGGGGGTAGGGCCGGGGAGGTGGCGCAGGATGAACCGCCTCTCGAGGAGGCGCTCGGCTGCCTCTTTCGCCTCGACGCCTTCGATCTGGAAGCTGACCAGCCCCGACTGGGCGGGCCGGGGCGAGCGGAGCGTGACGCGCGGCAGCTCCGAGAGGAGGTCCATGAGGAGGTCTGCGCGGCGCCTGATCCCCCGAAAGCCCGCCTCCCCGCGCTCGTAGGCTGCCTCGGCCGCCGCGGCGAAGCCGGCGGCGAGGGCAGGGCTCATCGTCGAGGCCTCGAAGCGGCGGGCGTCCTGCCTGAGCTCGTAGTCGCCCTCCGCGTCGAAGTCGGAGGGGGCCGGCAACGAGTGGTAGCCGACGTTCGGGCTGTAAACCGGCAGGCCGGGCCTGACGTAGAAGGCGCCCATGCCCTCCGGGCCTAGCACCCACTTGTGGCCGGTGAAGGCGTACATGTCCGCGCCCGTAGCGCGAACGTCTACCGGTATGTTCCCGACGGACTGGGCGCCGTCCACCAGCGTCAAGACGTTGCGCTCGCGGGCGAGGGTGCAGATCTCCTCGAGCGGCAGCACCTCGCCGCTCGTCCAGTCCACGTGGGAGAGCGCGACGAGACGGGTCTTCGGTGTTAGGGCGGCCTCGATCTTCTCCGGTGTGACCGGGGGCGGGACGAGGTTTACCCCCACCCCGAAGCGACGCCTCAGGTTGTGAAGCGGCGCCAGGCAGCCGGGGTGCTCGGTAGTGGTCGAGAGGGCCTCGTCGCCCTCGCGCCAGTCGATGGCGGCCACCCCCAGGTTCATACCGTTGGTGGTGTTCTGGGTGAGGGCGACGTCGTCGGGGCCGGCCCCGACGAGGCGGGCGGCGGCCTCCCGGGCGCGGGAGTTGGTAGCGGCCTGGCGCAGAAAGAGGCCCGCACCCTCCAGGTAAGCCCGGCCCGAGCACAGCTCGTCTGCCTCTCTCGAGGCCTCGACGACGTGGTAGGGGGGAGGCCCGCTGGCGCCGGAGTTCAGGTAGGCGTAGTCGTTTCCGGCGAGGGCGGGGAAAGAGTCTCGGGCCAGGCTCGTATCGACGATAGGGGCTCCTCTCGGGATAGGACCTACCGTTTTGTATAATAGCCCCTTCATGCAGAACGGTAACGTGGTCAGGATCGGACGTAGGCGCCGACGGCAGCGCACCAGGAGCAGGCTCTTGCAGAGGATCAGGACCGCCTTCTTGGTCCTCTGCTTCGCGACGATACTCGTCTCGGTCGGGCTCTTCGCCAGCGTGGTCGGCACCTACCGGGCCTTTGCGGCGAACGTGCCAGACCTCGACGACTACCGCTCCGTAGAGCTCGCCCAGACCTCCCTCGTCTACGACGCCAACGGCAAGGTCGTGGACCAGCTCTACGGCGTTCAGAACCGGTTCGTGGTCCCCTTGAGCGGGGTTGACCCGACCCTGCGGGAGGCGGTGATCGCCATAGAGGACCACCGCTTCCGCGAGCACCGCGGGCTCGACTTCGAGGCCATCGGGCGGGCGGCCGTGGAGAACTTGCAGAGCCTCTCCATCCAGGAGGGGGGCTCGACCATAACCCAGCAGCTCATCAAGAACACCTACATAGCCCAGGACGAGCGCTTTATCCCGAGCTTCGAGCGCAAGTTCGTCGAGGCCTCGCTCGCCTGGCAGTACGAGAAGGAGAACTCCAAGGACAAGATCCTCGAGCAGTACCTCAACACCGTGTACTTCGGGTCCAACGCCTACGGCGCCGAGGCCGCGGCCAAGACCTACTTCAACAAGAAGGCAGCCGACCTCACGCTCCCCGAGTCGGCGCTGCTGGCCGGGATCATCAACCTCCCGGGCGTCTACGACCCGTTCGCAGACCCCGAGAGCGCTAGGGAGCGGCGCAACGTGGTCCTCGACCGGATGCTCGAGTACGGCTACATAACCAAAGAAGAGCACGACCGGGCCGCCGGATCTCGGCTCGACCTCAGCCGCGGGCGCATCCGGTACGAGGACGACAACGAGTACTTCCTCAACGCCGTCCGCAACGAGCTCGCCGAGGAGTACGGCGACGAGGCGATCTACGAGGGAGGGCTCAGGATCTACACTACCCTCGACCCTGGTCTGCAGGAGGCGGCAAGCACCGCCGTGGACACCATAGTGAACCCCGAGGCCGGCGATCCTTCGGCCTCGCTGGTCTCGGTAGACCCGGCGACGGGGGCTGTCAGGGCGATGGTCGGCGGCTCGGACTTCGAGCAGGTGAAGTTCAACCTCGCGACCCAGGCCCACAGGCAGGCCGGAAGCTCCTTCAAGCCCTTCGTCCTCGCCGAGGCCGTGCACCAGGGCATCTCCCCCGAGACGATGTACGTCTCGAGGGACCTCAGCATAGACATGGGCGAGAACGCCGAGCGCTACGAGGTCTCCAACTACGACTTTATAGAGCGCGGGCCGATCACGCTCGAGAGGGCGATGGCCGACTCGGACAACACGGTCTTCATCCAGCTCGCCCTCGACCTCGGCCTCCAGAGGGTGGTCGAGATGGCTAACGAGCTGGGTGTGGAGAGCGAGATCGACGCCTACCCCTCCACCGCCATAGGCGGCCTGCGCGTCGGGGTGACGCCGCTGGAGATGGCCTCGGCCTACTCCACCTTCGCCAACTCCGGCACGCACATGGAGCCGTACCTGGTGGAGCGGGTCTCCAGGGAGCAGAACGGCGAGGAGGTGGTCTTCGAGGAGCACCGGCTGGCCGGCGAGGAGGCCCTCACCAAGGACGAGGCGGCCGTAGTCACCGAGTCGCTGCGGGGGGTGGTCGAGCGCGGGACTGCCAGCTACTACCACGACCTCGACGCCGAGATAGGCCGCCCCGCGGCCGGCAAGACAGGCACCTCCAACGAGTTCGTGGACGCCTGGTTTATCGGCTACATACCGCAACTCTCCACGAGCGTGTGGGTAGGCTACCCGGACGAGCGCCGCTCCATGGTCAACATCAACGGTCTGCCCGAGATCAACGGCGAGAACTACCCGCTCGACATCTGGTCCCTCTACATGCAG
>JADDPU010000275.1 GCA_016781725.1 Rubrobacter sp.
AAGCGCACCGTGGTCTACAGGCACGAGATACCGCACAACTTCCCCAACCGCACACGGACGTCGTCGAGCAGTTCATCGATTACCACGTGCCGCCGGAGAAATTCAGCGAGTTGGCGAAGTTCGACGGCAGCGTCATCGTGGAGAGGACCGCCGGGGAGGTGTCCGCGCGTTGCGACATGGAAGCCGCCAACTTTCTGGCGCTCAACATGATGCACGAGATCGTGACCGGGAGGCGGACGGTCGAGGAGGCGCGTAAGACGTACTCCGAGAACACCGCAGCCTACGCGATGAACAGGCCGGCGCCTTACGCCGAGGCTCTCCAGTTCGAGCTGCCGCAAGGAGAGACGGCAGACAAGGACGAGACGACGATCGCCGGTGACATGGTGCGCCAGGGGGTAGAGAAGGTTCGAGACATAGTTGACTAAAAGGGGTAATGTCTTGCCGGCGGCGTTGGCGAAGGACTCTCGGAACAAAGCCGTGCCGACCTCCTCGGCGAAGGTGTTGTCTGCCAACTGTGCGCGTAAGGGCGGAGATTCGGCGGCGAGCGGTCTTCGGTCCGCGGGCGGGAGCGTGGTCGAAGGGGTGGCCTCAGTGTTTACGGGTAGGGGGCGAGCGCGGGCGCCCGTCGGGGTCGTCCGCGTCGTAGATCCCAGCCCGCTCAACTGGCTCCACATCACCTACAACACCGTCGAGGAGTTGGTGCGCGTCACCACGCAGGGCAAGATCCGCCCGGCGGCGATGCGCCGTTACCGCTGGGTGGACGACCGGACGCTCGAGGTCGACGTGCGCGAGGGCGAACGCTTCCCCGACGGCGAGCCGCTCAACGCCCTCTCGGTCAAGCGCAGCTTCGACGAGGTGGCGCGCTGGACGGCCCCGCACCCGACTGGTACCCACTTCAACATCGATCCTCGCACCAGCTGTGAGGTTATAGAAGAGCGCACCGTGCGCTTCTACCTGCCCGAACCCGACGGGCTGGCCCTTGGTAAGCTGCGGGCCGCGCACCTTATGAGCACGCGCTTCTGGGAGGAGATCGGCTTCGTCTACAAGCGCAACGGCACCGGCGAGGGGCGAGGAGGGGTACCAGGAGACCTTCGAGGTGGTGCACGAGCAGCATCCCATCGAGCGCTCCGAGGAGACCAGCCCTACCTAACGGCCAACGTAGCGTGAGGCCCCTCACCCAACCTCAGAAGAGGCGGATTACCCGATGTTCGCGCCAGAATTCGTAGGGTGGCATCATGCTTGCTGTGGAGAAAGGTCATGGCCCGCCCGGCGGGTCGGGAAGGAGGATCGGATGGCAGACCACCCGAGCGATGTGACCGCGGGCGGCGCCCCGGAACTGGAGGTGGCGGCGCGGCTGGACGATCGCCCCGGCAACCCGGCCCTGACACCCGACGGGAGGCTCCTAGTCAGCCTGCACCCCTTCCCCTACGGCGAACCTTCGCCGTACCATGTGGTCGAGGTGCTCGAGGACGGCAGCACGCGGCCGTTCCCGAACGAGGACTGGAGCACCGCGCCCGACGAAGACGGGGTGGGCCTCTCGGCCGTGATCGGGGTGCAGTCCGACCGCAGGGGCGTG
>JADDPU010000394.1 GCA_016781725.1 Rubrobacter sp.
CTCCCCGGAGACGGGAGGGTCCTCCGTGTCGAGCGGGGGGGCGGTCTCGGGGTCCTCTCCCCGCTGCCAGACGCCTATCAGCTCCGCAATCCGGTTAGCCGTCCTGAGGATGCCGCCGGATTGCTTCCCGTATTCATCAGTCTGGGCGGGGATCTCGGCGTACCCTTGCGTGGCGAAGATTCGGCCGCTCTCGTCGGCCACGCGCGTGTCCCTTGGAATGCCGACCGGCGCGTTCGTGGCCCTCCTGCGGTAGAAGGTCACCTCCCCTTCGGCCTGCTGGGCCGGGATCCGGGTTACGCCGAGCAGGGCGACTACGTTGTCCAGGGCCACACCCGTGGCCTCGTCGATAAAGGCGCGGCGGTAGGCCTCGTCCATCTGGTCGTAGATCAGCTTCATCTGCCTGGCGACGGTGCGGACGAGCGTGCCGACGACGCTGCCGGGGTTGAAGTCGGTGAGACCGGCAGGCCGCTCGCGGTAGGTGTACTCGACCTCGAACCGCGAGCCCTGGTCGGGCCTGGCTCCCTCGTCGAGCCAGATAAGCCGGCTGTTGGCGAAACGGTAATCCTCGCCCGGCTCGAAGACGTAGGCTTGCCTATCTCTCAAGCCGGTGACGAGCGTCACGGAGTAGGCAGTCTCCGGCAACTCGTAGGTAGTCCGCGTCCCTTCGTAGGAGAACCGCTGGCTTGCGGGTTGCTCCACGCCGTTGCGGACGCGGTCCTCGAGCGCGTCGATGATGTCCTTGTACGCCTCGGAGAAAGGTCTGCCCGGGTCGATCATGCGCCCTCCAGATCGAAGTCGAAGACCAGGTTCAACGGGTTGGGTCGGTCTATGAGCCGGATGTCCATCGTCAGCCGGACCGCGTCGCGCCCGCTGGGCGACGCGCTGAGTTGGCTCACCTCGGCAACCCTTGGGTCCTCCTCGATAGCGGCCCGGGCGTAGGCCATCAGCCTGACGTGGACGCGGTTGGTGTTCGGCTCCCCGATCAGCTCGTGCAGCCTGGACCCGTAAGCCGGCCAGCCGAGCGGGGCGAGCTCTCCCCTGCGCACGCGCAGACGCAACGTGAGCGCCTGGATGATGTTCGCGTTCCCCCGCGCCAGCCCGAGATCTCCGGCGCCGTTGGGCCGCAGGTCGTACGTCTCGTCCCGGCCGTACAACTCCAGATCGTTGCCGAAGAGCCTCTGCCGTTCTTCCGTCATACGGACCACCTCACGCCAGGACCACCGCCCGCGAGGCCTCGTGCCCCACGCCCGGATCGTTCTTGTCCTCGACCCGCAGCGTGAGGGTGTAGTTGCCGGTGCCGAGCCCGGAGGGCAAGGGACCGGGGTAGCGCACCCGGGACGCTGGCCCAGGAGGCCGGAGCAGCGCCTCCACGGAGGGCACCAGATCCGCCGCCGGGCGCCCGTCGGCCGGGGTGGGCGCGAAGCGCCAGCGGTAGCGTATCCGGTTGATCTCGTGGTAGTCGGGATTGAGCTCGTAGACGTCCGTAGTACCGGGCTTCGTCCTCCACCAGTGCAGAGGGGCCTCGGCGTCCAGCTCGAGGGTGTTGCTCGACCTGTTCAGCGTCGTGTTGGGTTGGGGGGAGAGGAGCGTGGCCCGGACGAGGTGTATCACGCGCTGCGTCTCGCCCTGGGGGCCGCCGGTGACGCCGCCGTGACGCGTGGCGTTCTGCGCGCTCTCCGTCTCCCCTTGCTGGTCGCTGGCTGCCAGGGTGATCACGTGGGTTCCGACACCCAACGGAGCATCGAAGGGTACGGCCGGGTCGCCCAGCGCTGTCGCGTTGATCGAGTACCTGTCCTCCTGCGAAGGGAACAGGCTCGAATACCAGCGGTAGTAGAGCGCAACCCCGGCGAGTTCGGCTGGCAGTTCTCCTACCTGGCCAGTCATGCGGACCTGCGTCTCGCCCTGGGCGAACACTGCCCCGTTCGGAGGCTGGACGATCGTCAGGTCGACGGCGGCCATAGCAATCACTGCCCGTGCTCGGTGAACGGTACGGGGGCGCCGGTTGGCAGGATGAGGCCCATATCGCCCTTCACGTTGATCGGGATGTTGTTGATGGTAACGGTCTGGTTACCGGTGCTCGGCTGCACCATGCCTGGCCAGGTAGCGGTGCCCGGATTGCCCTGCGCGCACATTCCCTGGACCACGACGTTCTTCCCGCCGGCGGTCACCGTCGAGTTGAACGACTGGAAGATCCAGACGCCAAGTCCCGGGTCCGAAGGAGCTGCCGGCGGCGGGGGTATTGGGACGGGTGCTGGGGCATTGCCGTGGGTCGGGCCGGCGCCGCGTTGACCCGTTACCAGCACCTCCAGGTTGTTGGCCTTCACCAGGTCGCCCGTCAGCTTTAGTATCCCCTTGAGGTTGAGCATCCCGGACAAGAGAAGGTCCGCCATCACGCCCCCGTTATCTCGTTTCCGCTGATGGTGGTGGTGTTCGACCCGTTGGACACTGTGAGGTCGCCGTTCACCGTCAACGTGTCGCAGTCGACGGTGATAGGCAGCCCATCGGCGACGATCTGGACGTTGTCGTCGAGGGTCAGGCGCATCGTTATCTTCTCGCCGACCCGGATCTCGAGGTTGCCCTCCGCCTCTACCTTGATGCTGGTCGTCGCCTCGCTGTTGTCCTCAGGTTTTTTGACCTCGCGCTGCAAGTAGATCGCGCCGTCCGCGGCGAAGCGCAGGTGGTTTAGCGTGTCGTCGGAGACCCGGTGCTCGAAGAGGATCTCGTCCTCCCTGTGCAGCGGCGGTCTCTCGTCGGCGTGGTAGAAGCGGCCCGTCACCAGCGGCTGGTTTGAGTCCCCGTTCAGAAACTGCACCAGCACCAGGTCGCCGACCCTCGGCGGCGCCGCGACACCTACGTGGCCGACGGCGATGGGTACGCGGCGTAGCTCCAGATCTTCGTGTTTGAGTCTTACGTTGGCCTCGTAGTTGTTCTCGTCATCCGCGGCCTCGTGCGGGTAGACCGTGGTCACCACGCCGAGCAGGCTCCCGCGGTTGCGGGCGAGCTCCTCGAGCACCACGCGGCGGATGATCTCGACGATTCGGCTCACGGCGAAGGCTCCAGCGAGATGCGCATCTCCGTAACGAACCCCGCCTCGTCTCCAAAACGGTGGCGTATGGCGCGGACGTACCCGCTGCCGTTGGCCGCCTCGTCGGGCATGTCGGCGACCGCCACGGTGTGCCCGAGGTCCACCTGCGGCCGGCCGAGGACCGTGATCGAGACCGAGCGCGCTCTGCGGGCCGCCACCGCCAGCCGGCCGGCGGCGAAGCGGTCGGCCAGGTCCTTGGTGCGCGCTACCGGGTCCCGGACGAGCAGCGCCGGCTCCCCGTCTCCCGCGGTACCCATGTAGTTGGCGTCGTCGGTAGTCAGCCAGTGTTCCGTGGCGTCTCCCTGGCGCGACATAGGGCTCTCGCCCCCGACCTCGACCGTCCCCCACGCGACCTCCCGCGCCCCCGCAACCGCGCCGAGCAGCTGCTGCCCGAAGGCGTAGCTCTCGCCCCCCGTCGCGCCGAGGAGTTCACCGGCAGCGCCGGCGGCGATGGCCCCAAGCGCGCCGCCGGGCGCATCCAGGTTCGCGGCGGGTCCGAGGGGATGGAACATGAGGTTGCCGTCCCGGTCGGCGTAGAGTTCGTATCCCAGGCGGTCGGCGAGATCTTTGAGGTGCCCGTAGCCGCTCGAGGCGCGGTCCACGACGTAGCGCGGGAGCACAGGTCCTTCGTCGACGGTCCCGATCGAGAGGCCGGCCTGGCCGATCAGGTCCCTCGCGACGCTGCCCGCGCTCTGGTTGACGTAGGTTGCCGAGGTGCGCAGGTTCAAGAGATCGTGGCTCCGGCCCAGCGCGCGCACCGCGACGCCCGAGATGGCGGGGCGCACGGCCTCGACCGCGCCAGTGAACACGGTCTCCTCCTCGCCGTCGTGACCCAGACCGAGGGTGACCGCGTCGCCCACGGCGATGCCGGCTCGTTCCCGCAGGCGCAACCGCAGCGCGTCGGCGGGCACGTCCATGTCGCGGTCTACCACGAGCGCGCCGGGAGCGGCGATGGGGTTGTCCGTGCTCGAGCGCAGGCCCCCGATGGTCAACGTGAACGTCGGCCGCAGCGTCGGCATCCGCCTACCTCACCCACCTCAGATCGTGCACCTTGAGCCGCGCCATCTTCCTGTGGAGATAGGTCTCCTTGAACTTTTCCCAGGTCCACAGCTTCGCGTCTTTCCACCAGTCCTTGCCAGGGTTGAAGTTCTCGAAGTCGTCTATGTCGCCGAGCATCCTAAACCCCGGTCCGTCCATCTCGTACGCGTTGTTGGACTCGAGGGTCAGTATCCTCTCGGTGTCGGGGTGGACGTCGACGATAAAGAAGTTGTGGCCGCCGGTCCACTGCGTCTTCCAACCCTGCACCAGCGTCCACGGCGGCGGCAGGTCGTCGGCGTCTATCTCGATCCCCAGGCCAGAGGCGACCGTTTCGGTCACGGGCGAGAAGTAGTCGTCGGTAGATGTGATCATCATCCTGTCGTGCTTGGCGAGGCTCCACGTGAAGTCGTCTCCGCGCGCGTCTTTCCAGGCCTTGATCGCCAGCCCCTCTACCATGGTGGAGCAGTTGTTCTGCCTCGGGGGCGCCTGCTGGATGCCGACACCGGGAAGCTCGTAGGGGTATCGTCCGCCGTGGCGGCTGTACGAGAAGTTCTTGAAGTCGTCGATCCGGTCTATCAGGTAAGATTCCTTGACGCTGTTCGGCGCCGCCTCGAGCTCCACCTCTACGTCCTTCCTCGGCGGTGAGAGCCTCTCGCTCTCAGCGTCGAAGAAGTTCGCGATCACGAACCGCAATCGGTAGAGCCGTTTGTCGGAGACATCGACGCTGTACTCACCCTGCGCGTTCGTGGTTGCCGCCCCCTCCCTCTCAACGCTCTCGTGGAGCAGGGCATAGTGGCTCTCTTTCGACCGCGCGCAGACCCACCCTTCGCCTCCTGGGAGCCCCTCCGACTGCACCCGTACGTAGTCCGCATCACCCACGTTGCGCAGGATCTCGAAGACCCTGTAGTCGCCCTCGTTCAGGCTACCCGTCTGCTTTGAGGCGGTGTCCGGTCTCTCGAAGGTCCGGAGCTTCATCGTAAGCCTGAGCTGCGTTCCGTACACGTCTACCCTGGCGTCGGCCACGGGATTCCGGCTCACCTTGTCGATAGCTTTGCCTTCGAACGTGAGTCGCTCCGCCGGCGGCGGCAGGGGTGCCGGGCCGTCCGCGGGTGGCGTGGTCGTCGGGGCGGGCTCCTCAGAGGGAGGGGGCGGCTCGTCGTGGTCGAGGCCGGCGTGGTCGCGGGCGTCGCGCTCCAACCAGGCGTCGTGGTAGCCGTGCAGGATCACGTCCCACACGTACACGCCGAAGATGGGCAGCCCCAGGTGGAAGAAGGGCCCGAACCAGGCGTACTGGTTGGTGTGCCTCAGCTCGTGCTCGTAGAGGGCTATGTTCTTCGGGATCGCCACCTTGCCGTCGTAGGCGGGCGGGTAGACGTCGCCGGGCCCGCTGTAGCGGGGGTCCTCGTCCCACTTCCCGTAGACGAAGAAGACGTTGCCGAAGGTGATCCCGAGCAGGCTCTCGAAAGACCCGAGCCAGCCCCCCTCGAAGACGAGCGCGAACGCGTTGAGGCGCCCCGAAGCTGCCACGTCGAACCCCGGCGTCTCCCAGCTGACGTTCCCGAGGCTGACCAGCCACACGAGCCAGCGCAGCACCTCGCCGACGAGGCAGGTGATCTCCAAAAAGAGCCCGAAGAGGGTGTTGGGCAACGTCCAGATGGCCCCGAGCACCGAGAGCAGCGTCCAG
>JADDPU010000443.1 GCA_016781725.1 Rubrobacter sp.
GCCGAGACCATGACGAACGTCCCGCGGCCCAAAAAGCTAGCTATCTGCGGCGCGTCGTCCCGCAGACCCCCCGTGTTCCCAGCAGCCTCACCTTCCACGGCGCCTCCCTCGTCTCTCCAGCTCGACACGCGACAGGGTACAGTACCCGCCCCGCCTGTTCTCACCAACCGACTCTAAGAAGACTTGCACCTTCGGTCCGTCGAGAACCCAAGCCCCAGGCCGGAGGCCGCCTTCAACCCGGAGAGGGACCACCCGGTCCTCCGGGAGGCCGTTGCACGGGGTTGCGACGTCCTTCGCGCCGCAGAAGCTCCGGGACCTCCAGCCAGTCGGAGAAGCCGTGAACGTCTCCCCTTGCGGCGACGAGATCTCGGTTCCAGGGCTGAAGCTTCGTCGCAGCCCACAACCCGGCTTCGGCGGCCCTTGCCAACGTCTCCGGCCGGTCGTCTATGAGGCCGAAGGCGTCGAGGTCGCTCAAGATAGCGAGCTTATCTCCCGTGGTGACCGTGAGCCCCACCTCGGGGCCGAAGTTATCTTTCAGCCAGGGTTCCAGGTGTGGTCTGATCCCGGGGTCGTTGCGGGTCACGAAGTGGATGTCTATCTCCTCTTGCATGGCAAGCAGGACCTCGGGAGCGCCGGGGTACGGTTCCCGCTCCCGGATGCGCGCCGGGTCGAAGACGCGGTCGAAGATCTCTGTCGTGGCCGCTTCCCCGTAGGCGTCGAGAAGGTGAACCCAGGTGTGCATCTCTTCCGGGTCGAGGATCTCGCCCATGACCTCGAGCACCGCAGCGGCCGTGTGGGCGGCCGTGTTCCAGACCGTCGAGTCCACGTCTATGCAGAGGGTCCGCTTCAGGGTTGGATCAGCTCTTCCACCGGGATGGCCTCCGTGAGGCCGCCTTCAGGGTCTACGACGGCGTAGGTGGCCCCGGCCTCGCGCGCTATGAGGGCGTGGCGACGGAGACCGTCGCGGTCTTCTATAGTGGCGAGGCTGCCCGGCAGGTCCAGGTGGGCGGCCCTCTCCCTGAAGGCGCGGGCCCTCTCCGGAGAGCTGAACAGGGTGGCGACGAGCACCTCTCCCTCCTCGACCTCGACCGAGATCAGGGGCGCCTCTCCCCCCTCGTCCGATAGCAGGTACAGCGGGAACGGTATCTCCTGCGCCACCTCCGCAGCCCGGCGCGCCACGTCTTCGGCGTGGAAAAGCCCGGCGCCTTCTTCGGAGACGACGAGCACGAAGTCCGCGCCGGAGAGCGCGAAGGCCTCGACCGCGCCCCAGTCTCCGAGCCTCCTGGGGTCCAGCCCCGACAGGTCCCCCATCCCGTGCTCGGCCGCCCCTGCGGAGAACTCCCCGGCGAGCTCCCTGTCGGAGAAGAGCGCAGCGACACGGGCGCGTTCGCCGCCGACCTCCGTCTCCTGGAAGACGTCCCTTCCCTCCCGGTCGACCAGCTTGAAGAGCGGCGGGCGTGGGAGGTCGTCGAGGGTCAGCTCCCTTCCGGCCTCAGCCATGCTCCGCCTCCCGGCTGACGAGCTCCTTGGCGGAGCCGCCGGGGAAGAGCGTCGCCACGGCCAGGGCCGAGAGGCCGCAGACCAGCAAGACCCAGAAAGCCGGGGAGAGCGCGGCGGCCAGGGCGCCGGCGAGCTGCGTGTACGCCGCGTCGGGGATGCGCGAGCGCACGGCCGGCTGCAGCAGGGCGTTCGGGTCGGAGAGCAGGCGGCCGAGTGCAGCGTCGTCCCCTGAGGCCCGCTCGGCGGCGGCCCGGTAGCGCTCCCCGAGGGAGGCGTTCAAGAGAGAGCCCATCACGGCGACCCCGAGCGAGCCCCCGACCGTGCGGAAAAAGACCACGGAGGAGGTGGCTATACCGCGCCGGTGCCAGGGGACGGCGTTCTGCACGCTGACCAGGTAGCTCGTGCTCGAGAAGCCGAGCCCGAGCCCGATCAAGACGACCGCAAGCACAACGTAGGCGAGGGAAGTCTCGCCGTCCATGGGGACGCAGAGGGCGGAACCGCAGGCGATCAGGGCCGATCCCAAGAGCAGCGTCGTCCGGTAGCCGGTCCTCAGGAGCATCCTCCCCCCTACAAACGACCCGACTGGCCACCCGATCGAGAGCGAGGCCACTACGGCGCCGGCGGTGAGCGCCGTGCCCCCGAGGGAGCCCTGCACGAAGAGCGGCACGTAGACCGAGACCCCGAGCAACACCCCGCCCATCGCCAGGTTGCCGACCGAGGAGACCGCGATGATCCGCTCCCGAAAGAGGTCGAGCGGGACTATGGGGTCTACGGCCCGACGCTCGACGAGGACGAAGAGCAAGAGCGCCCCTGCGCCGCCGAAGAAGAGCGCGAGGGCGCCGGCCGAGAACCCCGGTTCACCGCCGGCCCCGAGCAGGGCGAGCAGGACGGCGACGAGGCCGCCGGTGAGGAGGGCGGTGCCGAGGTAGTCCACGCTGCGCTCGCGGCGCTCGAACGTCTCGCTCAGGGTCGCGGCGAGCAGGACGGCGGCGATTATCCCGAAGGGCAGGTTCACGTAGAAGACCCAGCGCCAGGAGATCAGGTCGGTTATGAGGCCGCCCGCCGCGGGTCCCACGACGGCCGAGAGCCCCCACACCGCCCCGAAGAGGCCCTGGATGCGCGCCCGCGCCTCGAGCTCGAAGATGTCCCCGACTATGGTGATCGCCACGGGCTGCACCGCCCCCGCCCCGAGCCCCTGCAGGGTCCTAAAGAGGATCAGGGCCGTCATGCTCTGCGAGGTGCCGGCGAGCACGCTGCCTAGCAGAAACAGGAAGATGCCGGCCAGATAGATCGGCTTGCGGCCGTAGGTGTCGGAGAGCTTGCCGAAGACGGGCCCCGTCACGGTAGCCGCCAGGAGGTAGGAGGCGAAGACCCAAGGGTAGAGCGGGAGGCCGCCGAGCTCCCCGATCACGGTCGGCATCGCCGTCCCCACGACCGTCGAATCCAGCGCCGCCAAGAACGTCCCTATGAGCGTCGCGAGCGTTATGAGCGCCTTGCGGCGCTTGCTTAAACCCAAACTCTTTACCTGCCTCCGGCGTACGGTTCTCGAAGAGACGATCTTAGCACCGCGACCCGCCGAACCGCGTGAGCCCGGCTACTCCGTGCGCCGCAACGGCCGACGCAGCCCACCGATGCCCACGACTCGCGCGTTTTTGTCCTAGATCAGGGACTTGGACCGGACGAGCCGGCGGGCGACGGAGACCAGGTCTTCGTCGGTGAAGGGCTTCCTGAGGACCCGCACCGAGCCGTGCGTCCGCTCGGCGAGCGCCTTGGCGGCCGGGTCCTTCTTCGCGGCTGTCAGGACGACCGGGATCTTCTGGGTCTTCGGCATCGCCTTGAGGCAGTGGCAGGTCTCCACACCGCTCAGCTGGGGGATCGAGACGTCCATGATGATGAGGTCGACCTTGCGGCCGAGGGCCTGCTGGAGCGCCGTGCGCCCGTCCGTGGCCGCGACCACGCGAAATCCGGCCCCCTCGAGGGCACCGGTCGACCGTTTGAGGGCTACGGGGTCGTCGTCGGCGAGCATGATGGTGGTTCTGCGGTCCACGGCGATGGATTTTACACCCAAACCGCCGGTGATGTGTGCCACATTCTCCCCCGACGCCGCAGGGCAGATGCGCTACACTCAACCCCGAACGCCAGAGGACGTCGGGTACGAGAGGTGAGCGTGACGGAGCAGAAGTACTTTCGCAAGGGTTTCAAGCTGCGCGAAGAGGTCCAGCATCTCCTGGACCGTGACTACCGCTCTGAGGTCGTGGATCGGGTTCGCGAGAACGGCAACGTCCTCGTGGCCGACGGCCTCACGGTGCACCTCGCCGACGAGTTCGGGTTCTGCTACGGGGTGGACCGGGCAGTGGACTACGCCTTCCAGACCCGCGAGAAGTTCCCCGAGAGGCGCATCTTCATAACGGGGGACATGATCCACAACGTCTCCATGAACGACCGGCTGCGCGAGATGGGCATAGAGTTTCTCTCCACCGGCTTCGACGGCCCCTCCGAGGAGGCCTTCGACCGCCTGGCCCCCGACGACGTCGTGCTCCTCCCGGCCTTCGGCGCCCCCATAGACTGGGTCGAGAAGCTGCGCGAGAAGGGGTGCGTCGTGGTCGACACTACCTGCGGCTCCGTCCTCTCGGTGTGGAAGCGCGTCACGCGCTACGCGAGTAAGGGCTTCACCAGCATCATCCACGGCAAGTACTACCACGAGGAGACGAAGGCCACGGCCTCCCAGACCTACAGGGACGGGGGCAACGGGAAGTACCTGATAGTGCGCAACCTCGAGGAGACTGGCTACGTCACGGACTTTATCCTGGGCAGGATGGAGGCCGGAGAGCTGCGGGAGAGACTGGGGCACGGTATGTGCCCGGGCTTCGACCCCGACGAGGACCTGCGGCGCGTGGGGGTCGCCAACCAGACCACCATGCTCATGAGCGAGACGTTGGCCGTTGGCGAGGAGTTCAGGAAGGCGATGATCGAGCGCTACGGCGCCGAGAACTCAGCCGAGCACTTCGAGCTCTTCGACACCATCTGCTCGGCGACCCAGGACCGCCAGGACGCGCTCTTCGAGCTGCTAGAGAAACCGCTCGACGCGATGGTCGTCATCGGCGGCTACAACTCCTCGAACACTAACAACCTGGCGATCATCGCGGCAGAGAGGGTGCCCAGGAGCTACCACATAGCGAGCGGCGACGGCATCGACGGCGACAAGATCCGGCACAAGCCGGCAGGCACACCCCTCGACGCCCGCGAAGAGATAGAAGAGCACGGCTGGCTCCCGGAAGGCCCGGTGCGCATCGGGCTTACCGCCGGCGCCTCGACCCCGAACTCCCAGATAGGCCTCGCCATAGGGCGCATCCTCGAAGCCCGCGGGCTGCCGCCCGAGCTCGCGCTGCAGTAGGCATCAGGCATCAGCCGTCAGGTAAGGGCTGGCCAGAGATGCTGTCTCGCGTGGACCGTCCCTTGTGGCGCGGTAACGCCTGAATGTGCGCATCCGTCAACGCGGCGGGTCCTCTCCTGCGCGACCTGATGCCTGAAACCTTCTACACCCCGATCTCGACTACCTTGCGGGCGAGATCCGTGAACTCCTGCCCTTCGACGGTGTTGGAGGCTAAAGCGTGCGTCGAGCCGTCGTCGAAGACCAGCTGGACCGCTTCGGGCGCCGCAGGCCCTCTCTGCAAGTAGCTGCGCGCGGCGTAGACGCCGCCGGCCACCGCCCCGAGCAAGACCAAACCTCTGAATAACCTCTTCATCGGCGGCTCCCTTCTTGCAGTACCTTCTCGACCTCGCCGCGGGCGTTGCGCATATCGTAGAGCACGAGGCCGACCCTGGCGTCCGAGCCCGTCGTCGCCACCAGGGCGCCGCCCCCCTCGAGCCGCACCATCAGGAAGTGTCCTTCTTCGGTATCTACCCTGACCTGGGCGGCGTGCTCCTTGCCGTTCTCCCTGGCCACCCTCTCGGAGAGGTTGACCAGGGCCGCCAGCATCGCCGCCACCCTTTCCCTGTCCACCCCCGCCCCGTGCGACGAGGAGAGCAACTCCCCGTCGTCAGAGAGCACCCCGCACGAGTCGATATCCTCCGAGAGCGCCCGGAGGTCCGCGAGCACGCCGTCCAGACCTCCCGCCGATTCTGCCCCGCCGCGTTCCGCCATAGGCCCCTCCCATCCCCGGTTCTACCGCCGAAGCCGGCATTATATCCGATGGCGGGTACGCCCCGCCCCCGAGCTTAACAGGATCCCCCCAGGATGGTATATTCATCTTCTCTCGGGCGATTAGCTCAGCGGGAGAGCGCTGCCTTCACACGGCAGAGGTCGCTGGTTCGAACCCAGCATC
>JADDPU010000066.1 GCA_016781725.1 Rubrobacter sp.
GCTGGAGCGGCGCTGCGACGGGTGGGTGGCAGAAGAGATCACCGGCTACGCAGAGGAGATCCACAAACTCGTCGCGGCGTTCCGAAACGGCGACAGGTCGACGGCGGCCATCCAGCGCTCCTTGCTGGCGATCCACCTGGCCCCGGTCCTCGCGGTCCACTGCCGCCTCCTCTACGGCTCGGAGAATCGGCTTTGGGATCTCGTGGCCGATGCGATGGGGGAGGGGTGGCGCGAGGCGCAGTCCGCGGCTCTCGGCCTGGGAGGCGAGAGCCTGGGGCAGACGTGCGCGTCGGCGCTCCGGTTGTACGGGCTTGCGGCCGAGGAGGTCGGGTCCCTACTCGACGGGCGGCAGAGGAGGGTAGTAGAGCGGGCCCGCCGGCTCGCTCAGTCGGCCAGTTTGTAGACCGTCAGCGCGGCCAGGACGAGGGCGACCCCGAACTGGAAGACGGAGAGACCCAAGATCGCCGCCATCTCGGACCCCGAGGCGCCGGTGAACATTACGAGCACAGCGACGATGAGACCGAAGCCGATCGCGAACCATAGCAGGGCCTTGACCCTGTACGCCTCGCCGCGCTCGCTCCAGATCGCCATCCCGATGAGCGCCGGGATGTAGAAAGCCAGGATCAGGGGTACCAGCCGCAGCAACCCGATCCCGATGTCCAACAGAGTCTCCATGGCCCTAGTCTACACTAGAGGTTACGGGTTACTGGATACTTGCCAGCGCACTATGTACCCTAGTACACTTGTACCATTCAATAGAGGTGGTGGGCCGCGTGGGAATAAATCAGAGGGTTTCGCTCAGGAAGTTCGTAAAGGACATCCGCCGCTGGGTGGACGAAGGGAGGAGCGACGAGTGGATCGCCAGCGCCCTCGGGACGAGTCCTTCGTCGGTGCAATCCTTCCGCTCGCGCAACGCCATCTACCGCCGGGGCGCGGGCTCCGCGCTGCACGACCCGCAGGACTACTCCTCCTACGAAGGAGTACTCGAGTCAATGGGCCCAGGCGTCTGGTTCGATCCCGAGGTGGGCGACGACCCCCGCTGGCAGAAGCGCTGGCACGCAACCCAGAGGGTCGAGCTACGCCTGACGCCGAGCAGGATCGTGCTCATCCGCCGCGGCGGCTCCCGCACGCAGTTACGGCGCCCAGAGCCCGACCTTTAGCCCTTAAGGTATAATCTCTAGTGGGTTCGGGCCGTCCGACCCGTCGCTGCGTCCCAGGGCTTCCCTTGGGACGTAGAGCAAAGTCCGGACTCGTAGCAGAGGCCGCTCGGGCCAACAACCCGAGGAGCGACGCGGCGCAAGCCCGTCGCTACGTCAAGTGCAACAGAGAGCAGACCAGCCGATGGCCGCGGGGTCTCCCTCCGGCACAGGTGATGGGTGAAAGGGTGGGGTAAGAGCCCACCGGCGGCATCCCGCGAGGGACCGGCCAGGTAAACCACCGGTGCGAGCAAGCCAAATTGTCCGGGTCTCCCGGACTGGTAGGCGCAGCCTCTAGGGAGAGGCCCGGGGTCTCCCCGGAGATGGATGGCGGGATAGAGCAGAATCCGGCTTACGGG
>JADDPU010000014.1 GCA_016781725.1 Rubrobacter sp.
CCATGTCGCGAATTCGCCAACAGCATCAATCATGCGATGACCCCTGTGAAGCTCGAGAACGGTAAGCCGAAAGCACGGGGGTCTCTCGAGCCGTCGCGACTGGATATACCTTCTAAGCCTCCTGATCCCTTTCATCGCGTATGACCTGGCCCTGAAGGGCGTCCTCGTCGCCTCGTGGCCCAAAGACCTGGCCTGACAGAGAGTCTCGGACTGATGAGGTCGGACCTTCTGTTCTCTCTCGGGTACGCTCTGCTCTGGATAGGGCTGTTCGCGATGGCGCGGAAAGGGCTCTCACGTCACGTCGTAGTCGGGCTCTTCCACGTGGCTACGGTCTTCGTCGCGTTGATCTCGGCGTTCGCGTACCAGTACTTCAAGGTCACGGGCTCGACGCTCGACTCCGGCTTCATGCTCTTCTCGCTCTCCTCCCCCAAGGGGTTGGTGTCCGTCGTCGCGAGTGAGACTTCCCCTGGCGTGCTGGCCCTGATCTTCGTCGTCCTCGGCTATGCTTTCTTTGGCCCCTGGCTGATAACGCATGCGGTCGAACAAGGCCGTCTCTCCGGCGCCCACGCCCGGCTCGTAGAGACTCCCTGGCTTCACCTCATCGGCGTAGGGTTTGGGGCGCGCGCTGCTCGCGTTCTCGCTACTGCCCGGCGGTAGCGGCGGTATAGCGAGGCCCGGTAAGTCTTTCTCTCTGGACGCCTTCGTCAACGTGGCGATAACCGCGGCAGAGGCGGCCGAGAGCAAAGCATACTCCGGGTCTGCCGCCGATACCGCATCAGCCGCGAGCCTCCTGCCCGCCGCCGGATCCGAGCAGCGCCGCAACGTCGTCCTGGTCCACCTCGAGTCTACCCGCGCGCAGTCCGTGACGCCGTACAACGAGGATCTCAGGACGACACCCTTTCTGAACGAGCTGGCCAAGGAGAGCCTGCTGGCAGAGCGGGCCTATGCGGTCGTGCCTCACGACAAACGCTATGGCCGCGTCCAACTGCGGCATAGATCCTCCCCTGAACCCCTGGCAGACCTCGTCGCTGGGAGACAGGGTGCTGTCCCGGTGCCTGGCCGACCTCCTCGCAGAGCAGGGGTACAATACGGCCTGGTTCACGTCTTCCACTGCAACCTTTGAGATCGAGCGACTCCCGGAGCTCGTGAAGAACCTGGGCTACGAGGAGTTCTACCCGGTCGAGTCCATGGACACGGAGGGCTTCGAGCAGGCGAACTACTTCGGCTACGAGGACGATGTGATGCTGCAGCCGAGCCGGGAGTGGCTCGAAGAGCACAAAGACGAGCCTTCCCTGGCTACCTACGAGACGATAACACCCCACCACCAGTACCTCGCCCCCGAGGAGCGCTACGGGCGCGAGGAGTTCGACGAGAACGACGAGGTCAACCGCTACCAGAACAGCGTCCGCTACCAGGACTTCTTCCTGAAGAACCTCTTCAACTAGTACAAGGAGCTCGGGCTCTACGAGGATACGGTCTTCGTGCTGTATGGCGACCACGGCGAGGGCTTCGCCGAGCACGGTCGCTACCAGCACGACAACACGAT
>JADDPU010000423.1 GCA_016781725.1 Rubrobacter sp.
AGGAGTGGGGCTTCGTCAGCCAGTCGGTCGTTGGCCTCAAGCTGGTAGACGGCAGGGGAGATGTGCGCGAATGCGGGCCCTCTAGCCTGCAACGACTCGGAAGGCTTCGAAAGGTACTACGCGGCCGCCGAAGGGTTGGTCAAGGAGATCGGGGCCCGCCCGCACCTGGGCAAGTTCTGCGAGGGTTTCAAAAAGGAGGATATGGCGAGGCTGCACGGGGATAGCTTCGAGAGGTTCCTAGAGCTTGTGGAGGAGCACGACCCCGAGCGCAAGTTCGCCAACGGCTTCACGCGACGGCTCTTTGGCGATGGACGCCCCCGACGAAGCGCAACCGATCCACGAGGACGAGAGGCAGGAAGTGTCTAACAGGGAAAGAACGGGGGTTGAGCCGGCCGGCGCGCGGAAAGACGCGGTTGGAGGAGGCGGGCTCCCGCCCCCCGATCGGGGCCTCGGGCCTCACGCTGGCCGCGAGGTTCGAGGCGCTCAGGGAGGAGCTGGAGCGTACCCGCCACGAGGGCGGCGAGCCCTTCTTTGAGAGGCCGGAGCTCGAGCGGTTCCTATCACGTGCCTCAACGGAATGTGCGCGGTGAGGCGCGAGAGGGGAACCGGCGGATAGAAACCGTCGAACCAGTCTATCTCGAAGCCCGCAGCCCCGATCGCAGCAAGGGTGTCGCGGTTGGGGTGGCAGCCGCCGAGGAGGCAACTCCATAGAGGCTCGATGCGGTCTTGCCAGCGGGCCACAGAACCTTCGGCCCGCACGTGCTCGATGAACAGCAGCCGACCGCCGGGGCGCAGGACGCGCCGGATCTCGTCCAGGGCCGCCCGCTGGTCCGGGACCGTGCAGAGCACGAGCGTCGAGACCACCGTATCGAAGCTTCCATCAGGGAAAGGCAGCGCCTCAGCCCCGGCCTCGGAAACCACTATGGGTACACGGGCGGCCCCAAGCTTCGGGCGCAGCCTTCTGCGCATAAACGGGTCGGGCTCGGAGACGGTGACCCGCTCGACGTCCCGGTAGTGCGGGAGGTTAGCGCCCGTGCCGCCCCCTATCTCTAGCACCGCCCCACGGGCCTCGGTGAGCAAACGCGCCCTGCGCTCGCCCATCCACCCCCGCTCCATGGCCCCGCCGAGCCAGTCGTAGAGCGCCGCGAAGACGGGATGACCCTCGCTCACGGCGAGGACTCTCCCTGGCGAGGCCGGGCTTCAGCGTGCGGGCCGGAACGTCTCATGGGCCTCAAGTCTGCCACCCCGAGGGTGGCTTTGCCATCGAAGGGAACCCTCCGCGAAAGCTTACATCTCCGGACCTAGCCTTATTCGGTCCTGGGACCGATGACCGCGGCCCGGTCCGGGCGTACCTTTATAGCGTAGGTTACGGAGCGATAGAGAGGAGTATCGATGGAGGCGAAGGAGCAGAACTACGGGGTCGTCGGGGAGCACGAGGCCGCGGCGTCGATGGGCGCGCGGGACGAGAGGACGTGGTCGGCGCTGGCGCACCTGAGCATCTTCCTGAACCTGATCACCGGTTTCCTGGGTCCGG
>JADDPU010000545.1 GCA_016781725.1 Rubrobacter sp.
CGGGTCGCGTGGGCGGGTATGAAATCCGCCCCGGCGACCGGATCAACGCCGGCCGCCATTGGTCGTGACGGCCCGGGTAGGGGCGTTTCGCGAAACGCCCCTATTACAGACGTTGCAGCGAATCGTACAGAAGGTCGAAGAAACCGGCGCGATCCAGCTCCACGCCGACGTCGGCGTTCGGAGGTTTGCCCGTCACGCCGTAGAAGTCGCAGACGGTCTCGCCGCGGGTCAACTCGCTCTCGCACTCGACGTCGACCCGCATCGGGCGGGTCTTTAGCAGACCCGGGTCGAGGACCGCCGCGACCGCCACCGGGTCGTGCAGGGGCGGCGCGTCGAAGCCGAAGATGCCCTCGTAGGTCGCGGCGAAAAAATCCAAGAACCCGGCGACCACGCCGCCGACGCCGCCTGCGGCCCGCAGCCGGTCCCTCTCGGCGGTTCCCGCGCCGGCCTGGTGGGTCACGTCGAGGCCCGACATGGTTATCCGCAAGCCGGAGTCGAAGACCTCGCGGGCTGCCTCGGGGTCCACGAAGATGTTGAACTCGGCGGCCGGGGTCGTGTTGCCCAGGCCGATGCTCCCCCCCATGAGGGAGACGTGGGCTATCTTCCCTTTCAGCCCGGGGTGGGCGCGCAGGAGGGCTGCGACGTTGGTGAGCGGACCTACGGGGACGAGGGTGACGGGCTCCGGCGAGTCGCGCAGCGTGTCGGCGATGAGCCCGACGGCGCCGCGCTCGTCCGGTTCGAAGTCCGCCTCGGGGATCTTCGGCCCGTCGAGCCCGCTCTCGCCGTGGATGTCCTCTGCTGTGCGAAGCGGGCGGTGCAGGGGTTCGGACGCCCCGGCGCCGACGGGTACGCCGGTGTGCCCGACCAGGGAGAGAACCCGAAGGGCGTTGCGCGTGGTCTTCTCGAGGGCGACGTTCCCTGCGACGGTAGTGACGGCCAGAAGGTCCAACTCGGGCGAGCCGCAGGCCATCATCAGGGCCACGGCGTCGTCGTGGCCGGGGTCTACGTCCAGGATCACCGGCTTCGGGCTCAACCTCGCTCCTCTCTCGACCACGTCTCCGAGCTCAACTTATCCCTTTTTGAGCCCCACGTACAGCGCTACCGCGAAGGGGGCCGAGTAGAGCGGGTACCGCGCGCTCCGCCGCGCCGCCGCCCACAGGAGCGCCGCCAGGTAGGGCGGTACCAGTAACAACCCGGGGAGCCGCCCCCCGTCCGGGCCTCCTTCGCGCCCGTACACCCGCTCGTAGACGAGCGCCGCGCCCCCGACCAGCGCGAGCCAACCCAGATAGTTGACCAGCGGCACGCCCCGCCTGCCGTTGGGGCCCTCGACCTCCCTGGCGTAGGCGCCTTCCCCACTCCACTCCCAGAGGCCGGCGGCGAGGCCCGCCGGGTCGAGCGCGAGGTCCAGGCTGGTACCGACCAGCGCCGCCAGCGGCGGCAGGGCCCGCCTCTTCGCGGTCTCGTCCAGGGGGAGCCTGGACAGGGCCCGCTCGGCGAGCGTCAGGGAGCCGTGGATAGCGGCGTACCAGCCGAGCACGATGGCGACGGGCACGCCCTTGATCCGGGGTTGCGTGCGGTGGCGCAGGAGGCCCAGAAGGCCGGTAGCGAGGACCTCTCCTACGGCCGGCAACCCACAGCCGAGCGCGAGGAGGAAGGCCGAGCGGCGGGGGCCGCGGGTCCGCAGAGAGGCGGCGAGGCTCAGGCCCGCGCCCAGGGCGGCGTGGACCAGGATGATCTTCGAGAGCCCGGGGTCTACGTCTTCCACGGTACTACTGTACATGCTCACGGTTCGGCTCACCTACCGGCCGCGGCGCCGGCAGGCTGCGGAGCGGGCGGCGAGAACCGCTGCGCCGGACGTTTCGGGGGCTGACGGGTGGGGGATCGAGCCGTAGAATAGCCTTATGCTGGGACGTTACGCGGAGCTAAAAGCGCAACTGCCGCCTGGGACGATCCTCTTCTACCAGGTCGGCACCTTTTTCGAGACCTTCGAGGAGGACGCCAAGAGGATCTCGCAGGCGCTCTCGATCCGCCTCACGAGCCGCGAGGCCGCTGGCTACGACGGGGGGCGGGTACCGCTCGCGGGGGTACCGGGTCACGCCTTGCAGGAGCACCTCTCGACGCTGTTGCGCAAGGGCTACTCGGTAGCCGTCGCCGAGCAGCGGCCGCACCCGACCAAGCCCAAGCAGTTCACGCGCGAGGTCACCCAGATCCTCACGCCTGGGACCGTGATCGAGGACAACGTCCTCTCGGCCGGCCGGGCCAACTACCTGGCCGCGTTCGTCGTCAGGGACGGCAAGGTGGGGGTGGCGGTAGTCGAGGCCTCGACCGGCGAGTTCACGGGCACGGAGGTCCCCGAGGAGCAGCTGGCCGCGGAGCTCGAGCGCTGGTCGCCCCGGGAGCTCGTGGTGCCAGAGCGGACCGCGGCCGAGAACCTGCCCAAGGTGCGCGCGGCGGTGAGCTCGGCGCCGCGCTGGACGTTCGAGCCCTCGGCGGGGGAGCAGGCGCTCAAGCGCCACTTCAGGGTCTCCGGCCTCAAAGGTTTCGGGCTGGATGGGCGGCCCGCGCTCGTAGGTGCGGCGGGAGCCCTGATCCAATACCTCGCCTCCTTGCGCGGGGGCGACCCGCCGGAGCAGGTCGTGGCTTTCCGGCCCTACGATCCCGGCTCGGGGATGGTCCTGGACGAGGCCACCCGCCGCAACCTCGGCCTCGACGAGCTCATAGAGACCATCGACCGGACGAAGACCCCGATGGGCCAGCGGGCCCTCAGGCGCTGGCTCGAGCGACCCTTGCTCGAGGTAGGCCGCGTCAGGCAGCGGCTCGAGGCTGTGGACGCGCTCGCCGGGGACTTTATGCTGCGCGAGGAGGTGCGCGAGCACCTGGGAGGCATCCCCGACGTCGAGCGCATCGCCACGCGCATCGTGCGGCTCTCGGCCTCGCCGAACGACCTGCTCTCCCTCAAGGGGGCCCTCGAGGCCCTGGGCCCGCTGAAAAGTGCCTTGGGTCCCGCGGCGGCGGGCTCCTCGCTCCTCTCGCGGGTGCTCGGGGCGATGGAGGAGCCGAAGGGGGTCAGGGAGCTCGTGGAGGCGGCGATCTCCGAGGAGAGCGGCGAGGTCATAAAGCCGGGGTACTCCGAGGAGCTCGACGAGGCGCGAGATTTTCGCGACGGCGCCCACGAGTGGCTGACCCGCTTCGAGGCTGCCGAGCGCCTCAAGACGGGCCTCAAGACCCTCAAGGTCGGCTACAGGGACGGCGAGGGGTACTTTATAGAGGTCGGGGGCAAGGAGGCGAATGCGGTCCCTGAGCGCTACCAGCACCGCAAGGCGCTCAAGCACAACGCCCGCTACGTCACGGTCGAGCTAAAAGAGCACGAGTCCAGGATGCTCGGCGCCCGCGACGAGGTCGAGCGCCTGGAGCGCCAGATCCTCTCCGAGATAAGGGCGGCCGTCAAGGAGGCGGCCCCCGAGCTGCAGAAGATAGCCCGCGCCGTTGCGGTGGTGGACGTGATCTCCTCCTTCGCCGCCGCCGCCTCTGAGCTCCGCTACTGCCGCCCCGAGGTCACGGAAGAGCGCGGGATCCGCATCGTCGGCGGCCGGCACCCGGTAGTCGAGCACAACCTGGAGACCCCCTTCGTCCCGAACGACTCCGAGGTGGACGGCGACTCGCGACTCCAGATCATCACCGGCCCCAACATGGCTGGAAAGTCCGTGTATTTGCGCCAGGTCGCGATAATCTGCCTGCTGGCCCAGACCGGCTCCTACGTCCCCGCCGACGGGGCGACCTTAGGGGTGGTCGACCGCATCTTTACGCGGGTGGGGGCCGAAGACAGGCTCGCGAGCGGGGAGTCCACCTTCATGGTCGAGATGACCGAGGCCGCGAGCATCCTGAACGGGGCGACCGAGCGGAGCCTCGTCATCCTCGATGAGGTCGGGCGCGGGACCTCGACCTACGACGGGATGAGCCTGGCGTGGGCTATAGCCGAGTACCTGCACGACGACGTGCAGTCCCTCACCCTCTTCGCCACGCACTACCACGAGCTGACGCGGCTCGCCGAGATGCTGCCAGGTTGCCGCAACTACAAGGCGAGCGTGGAGGAGGTCGGGGCCGAGATCGTCTTTCTGCACAGGATAGAGGAGGGGGCCGAGTCCTCCTCCTACGGGGTCCACGTGGCGAGGCTGGCCGGGCTACCGCGGCAGGTCACGGACCGGGCCGGCGAGATCCTCGCTCGCCTAGAAGCCGAGGGCGTCAAGGATTTCGCGGGGTGAGATTGTTGCAAAGGCTGCTAGTATAGAGGTATGGAACAGCCGAAGAGACAGACACGCCTGACCCCGGAGGAACAGCGGCTGAAGGAACGCCTGATGCGCTCGGGGAACCCCGTGATCCGCAAGGGGGCCGGCAGGGTCTCCGAAGAGTTCTGGAAACTGCCCAAGCCGAAGGACCCCGAAGGGAAGGCGCTTCGCTACCTTCTGGAGGGCCGGAGGCAGGGTCGTTAGTGGCCTTTGAGGTTCTGGGATAGTTCGGCGGTCGTACCCCTTATCTTCGAAGAGCCGATGTCGGAACCGCTCGACGATCTCTTGATGGAAGACGTCGAGATTGCCGTGTGGTGGGGAACGTGGGCGGAATGTGCGGTTACGATCAGCCGCCTCAAGCGCGATGGTGATCTCGACGAAGAGTATGAGCAAGAGAGCCGCGCTGCGCTCGACGGACTCGCGGTAGATTGGACGGAGATCGAACCCACGAACGACCTGCGTCTCCTGGCCTCGCTAATCTCGAAGGATCACCCACTCAAGGCCGCCGACGCTCTTCAACTCTCGGCGGCCTTGCGCTGGTGTGAGGGAGATACGAGTGGCATGCAGGTCGTGTGCCTGGACGACCGCCTGCGGCGGGCTGCCCAAGACGAAGGCTTTCGAGTACTGCCTGACGGGGAACAGTCATGAGGCTCTTCCCCCGCCTCGTCGCCGAAGGGGCGTCAGAGTACGGAGCTACTGCCGGTGGCAGGGTCCGCGTGTTGCCGCCGGAGGTGGCGCACAGGATCGCGGCCGGCGAGGTGATAGAGCGCCCGGCCTCGGCGGTGAAGGAGCTGGTCGAGAACGCGCTCGACGCCGGGGCTTCTCGGGTGGAGGTGGAGATCGAGGACGGCGGTATCTCCCTGATTCGGGTCAGCGACGATGGCTCTGGGATGTCCCCGGACGACGCCGAGAGGGCCGTTGCCGAGCACGCGACGAGCAAGATACGGACCGCCGACGACCTGGCCCGCGTCGTCTCTTTGGGCTTCCGCGGCGAGGCCCTCCACGCCATCGGCGCCGTCTCTTCCCTGACGCTCACTACCCGTGAGCGCGGCGCGGAAAACCCCCTTGGCGCCCGCGTCCGGGTCTTCTGCGGCGAGACCGTCGAGTCCACGAGTGCCGCCCATCCGCCCGGCACCACGGTGGAGGCGCGGGACCTCTTTCTGAACCTGCCGGTGCGCAGGGGTTTTCTCGGCACGGTGCGGGCCGAGGCGAACGCCGTGGCTACCGTGGTGCAGGCGCTCGCCCTGAGCCGCCCCGAGACCGGGTTCTCCCTGCGCTCCGACGGGCGGCGGACGCTCGTCCTGCCCGCGGCCGCAGACCTCAGGGAGCGCATCGCGCAGATCCACGGCCTCGCGCTGGCGCGCGGCCTCGTGGCGCTGGAGGACCCAATCGTCTGGGGGTTCGTCAGCCCGCTAGCGCTGAGCTTCCCGACCCGCCGTTACCTGCACGTGGCCGTGA
>JADDPU010000025.1 GCA_016781725.1 Rubrobacter sp.
TTCATCTTCATCCCGCCGGAGGAGCTACCCGTATCGTACCTTACTCTAGTGCAACTGGCGGGCCTCAAGGGTTCGATGACTCTCCTACCGCTCTCCATCGGCGTGGCCGTCCTACGCTATCGCCTCTTCGACGTGGACGTGTTGATCAACCGCGCGCTGGTCTACGGGGCGCTCACCGCGTCGCTGGTTGCGGTGTACGTAGGGAGCGTGGTGATGCTGCAGGGCATCCTTCGTACCCTCACCGGGAGTCAGTCACAACTGGCCATCGTCGCCTCCACGTTAGCCATAGCGGCCCTATTCAATCCTCTCAGGCGAGGCATCCAGGCCTTCATCGACCGGCGCTTCTACCGGCGTAAGTATGACGCTGTGAAGACTCTCGAAGCCTTCTCCGCCAAGCTGCGCGAGGAGACGGATCTCGACGCGCTAATCGACGAGGTGGCCACGGTAGTGCGGAAAACAATGCAGCCCGCTCACGTCTCGCTGTGGCTGCGCCCAGACGCGGCTTCGAAGAAGGACGAAGCACCCGGCTGATTGAGGGAGCCTCGAGTAAGGGGCTGGCCCGCGTGTGCGGTCGGTGCCTAGCACCTCCCTATCAACTGTACGAACTGACTACCACCTGAAGGTCTGTTTCTCCGCCACACTGGGTGAGGAGCCGGAGATCGAGGTGGCGCTGGTCTAGCGGTTACGCGCCTGTACCCTGCCCACTGAGCTGCGTGCAAAGGGCATGCTTGGAAGTTCAGCTCACGCGTTGGGGTTGCCGGACCCGTTCGCCCTTCCCCGACCAGAGCGCGTACCCTAGCCACGCGAAGGGGATGGCGAATATCAACGCCCCGAAGAACGGCACGATGGCGAACCCGCCGAGCACGGCGAACGTCATCGCCGCCTTGCGCGCCAAGACCTTCGCCCGCACGGTGGCGATCCCGAAGAGCACCGAACCCATGGCCAGGACGAGGTGTCCCAATAGATAGATCGCCCAGGAGGCGTTCCTACCGTTGGGCTCTCCATAGGGCTGCATGGTGAACAGCCAGAACTCGCCCACGCTGCCGGCGAGCGCGAGTGCCAGTCCGAGTAGGGCCGTAACGAAGCCCGCTCTGCCTGACCACCCATAGCTACTTCTCTGTGCGGCGTGTAGCGCGAGGAAACCTACCATGACGGGCAACAGCGCGAGGGGCAGCAGCCTGTTGTATGCCTCGTAGCGCTCGTAGGCGGGGGTCCCGGGTTCGCCGTAGCCGACGAAGTTGAAGCCTACGGTCCACAGCGCCCATAGAACGCTGCCCACCATGACCACCAGCCCGCCCCACCTGATAAGGTTCGAAGACCCCATGGTTTCCTTCCTACTCGAACCTATCTGCCGAACGTATGATGGCACCCGGCGAAGGTCCGCGCACCGTCGGAAGCCAATTCACCGAGTTACCTACCTAGTGCATGATCAGGTGACCTCCTGGGGAATGGACAAAT
>JADDPU010000433.1 GCA_016781725.1 Rubrobacter sp.
CTCGCAAGGGGCATGCCCGGAAGCTCGCAAGGAGGTACCCCCGAAAAATTCATCAAGAAAGTCATCAAAACTAGCTCATTTGGGGGATACGTGGGTGCACCTCCTCGTGTGACAATCCTGCAAGAGGCTGCCGCAGCGGGCGGCACGCGAGCGGGAGGACGAGCATGGAGCACAGAGGATCGGGCGGCAGGCGGGTGCTCACCCGCCGGGCGTTCCTGACGCTCGCGGGCGCCGGGATAGCCGTGGCGGCGGGCCTGCCGGCACCGGCCCGCGCTCAAGTCGCCCCGAAGAGGTTCTCCTATGAGGGGGCAGCCGTGGAGATCGCGCCCGAAAGGAGCGGCGCGGAGATCATGGTCGACGGCCAAAGCGTCGAGGTCGTCGACTCCAACGGGGCCTACCGGGCGGCCGGCTTCATGTACTCGCCGCAGCCCACGCCGGAGGAGCTGGCCAGGCGCCTGGTCGACAACCGCCGCCGGATAGCCGGGGGTCTCTAGCCGTGGACGTCAGAAAGAGCGCCTCGCGCATGAGCGCGGGCGAGAAGAACCGCTTCGTGGCGGCCCTCATCGAGCTAAAGCGGGAGGGCCACTACGACCACCTGGTCCACATCCACCACCAGGCCATGATGGAGATAAGGCCAGACCCCGCCCACGGCGGGCCTGCGTTCCTGCCGTGGCACCGCTACTACCTGAGGCACCTGGAGCTCGACCTGCAGGAAATAGACCCTTCCGTGACCCTCCCCTACTGGGACTGGACGCGCGACAGGTCCCACGCCCGCGCGCCGTGGACTGAGAACCTGATGGGAGGCGACGGCCGCCGCCGAGACGGGCAGGTGATGACCGGCCCGTTCGCCTACTCCAGCGGCAACTGGCCCATAACCGTGAAAGACTTCCCGCGCCAGCCGGAGTTCCTCACGCGGTTCTTTGCACCCCCGAGGCTGCTGCCGGAGGGGCGCCAGATCAGGCATATCCTGACGCGCGTCCCCTACGACGCGAGCCCTTGGAACTTCGGCACCAACCCCAGAGAAAGCTTCAGGGCGGCGCTGGAGATGGGCCCGCACAACTTCGTGCACGGTTGGGTCGGGGGGAACATGGGGAGCGCGGCGAGCCCGAACGACCCCGTGTTCTTCCTGCACCACGCGATGATAGACCGCATTTGGGCCAAGTGGCAGAAGCTGCACCCCAGAGAGCGCTACAAGCCGGTGACGGCAGGGCCGAAGGGCCACAACCGCACCGATCCCATGTGGCCCTGGAGGAGGGAGGTTCCTGCGGTGACGCCGAGGAGCGTCCTCGACCACCACGAGATGGGCTACCGCTACGACGACGAAGGTAACTGGTAGGGCCTCTCCCCGAACG
>JADDPU010000399.1 GCA_016781725.1 Rubrobacter sp.
GGCTTCGGTGACCAACATGTTCGCGCGGTTGCAGGAGATGGGCCTCGTCGAGTACGAGCGTTACCGGGGGGCGACGTTGACCGAGCGCGGCCGGGAGGAGGCCCTGCGGCTCGTCCGGCGGCACCGGCTGATCGAGACTTTCTTATTGGAGCATCTCGGGTACGACTGGCAGGAGGTCCACGAGGAGGCCGAGCGCCTCGAGCACGCCGTCTCCGACGGGTTCACGGAGCGTCTGGCGGAGGTTTCTTGGGGCATCCCGACCACGACCCGCACGGGGACAGGATCCCCTCCGCCGAAGGGACCCTGGAGCCCGACGACTCCTTTCTCCTGAGCGAGACCGAGGCCGGCCAGCGGGTGCTGATCTCCAAGGTCAGCGACGAGGACGCCTCGATGCTCGACTACCTCGGGGGTCACGGGCTGGTACCTGGCCGGACGCTCATCGTGCGGGAGATCCGCTCGCTCGACTCCGTCGTCACCGTCGAGGACGAGGATGGAGAGTCCCACTCCCTGGGAGGGCCGCTGGCACGTTCGATCTTCGTGCGCGAGGAGCCCGGCCCCACGAGCACCTGACCTCGTCGCGGGCGAACCCGAAGGGTCCGGGCGAACCATCGGGCTTCGATACGGTGCCTTCGGGTTATGCTGTCGCCACGGGGGCTTGGGAAGGAGTCGTTTTGGGCGAGGACAGCAGTGGGCGAGACGCCGAGTATCGCCCGTAGGCCCGGGCCGAGCTAGGGGGCTTGCTTCCGGCGCCTCAGGCTCTCCCAGGAACCGTCCCCGAACCAGCCGCCGTCCACGGAGAGGGTGTGGCCGTTGACGAAGCCACTCCATTCCGGGTCGGCGAGGAAGGCGACGGCCCGGGCTATGTCTTCGGGCGTGGCGAAGCGGCCCATGGGGACGCGGCCCTCGATATCCCTATCGGTGTAGCCGCCGGCCCCCTGGTCCTCCTCGTCCATCTCCGTCTTCACCCAGCCGGGGCAGACGGCGTTCACCCGGACGCCGCGCCCGCCCCACTCGGCGGCGAGGGTGCGGGTCAGGCCGATCAGACCGTGCTTGCTCGCGTTGTACGCCGCCCGGTCGGAGATCCCGAGCAGGCCCGCGACCGAGCTCACGTTCACGATGCTACCCGAGCCCCTCTGCAGCATCCCCCTCCCGAACTCCCGGCACATCAGGAACGGCCCCGTCAGGTTTACAGCGAGGGTCCGGTTCCACTCCGCGAGCGTCGTTTCTTCCGCCGGCACGATGGTGCTGATGCCCGCGTTGTTGACCAGCACGTCTATCCGACCGAGCTCCCCCACCACCCTCTCGACCATCCCGCGTACTGTTCCTTCGTCGGAGACATCGCCGGGGAGTGACATGGCCTCGGCGCCAACGGAGCGCAGCTCTTTGAGGGTATCCCCCGGTTCGTGGAGGTCGTTCGCGGCGATACGGTATCCTTCCTCCGCCAGCATGGCGGCGACGCGACGCCCGATCCCGCGGGCGGCTCCAGTCACGACCGCTACCTCTTCACTCTCCTTCACCTTTCGCCTCCCT
>JADDPU010000346.1 GCA_016781725.1 Rubrobacter sp.
CCCCCTAAAGGCGAAGTTCGGAGAATTCCACTTCCACGCACTCGGGTGAATAGGGGGCGTTAGGGCGTGGGCTCCCCCTTCGAGGCTATCTCGGGGCGCAGCCATAAGGAAGCGTGCTCGGGCTGCATGGTGTCCCTGGCCACCCTCACGAGGTCGTCGCTCAGAGCGTCCAGGTCGGTCTCGTCTCGCAGTCGTACGTTGAAGGCTTCTAGGGTCTGTCTGGCGTCGTACTTGCCGCGGTAGAAGCGTTTGTCCACGAACCCCTGCACCCGCCGGCGCAGAGGTCCGAACATCGCGGCTATTGCGAGGGTGGAAGCCACGACGGCCAGGGTGGATTCCTGTCCTGTGAGGACTCGGAAGACGTACTGCAGCGCTACCACCCCTCCAAAGTAGGCCGCCGCTAGGAGGAGGGTGAGAGAGCCGTAGACGAGGGTGCGGTTGATGATGCGGTCTATGTCGTAGAGGCGATAGCGGAGGATTGCGATGCCCGTAGCGACGGGGAGGGCCATGAACCCGAGGATACCCAGGGACCAGGCGATCGTATCGGCTTGTCCCGACGGGAACAGGAAGCTCGCGGGGAAGGGGCCTCCCATCATGACGGCGGCGTAGACGAACCACTTGAGTTGCTGGCGCTCCACCCCTCTCGCGCGGTGCAGGCGGAGTATCAGCGAGATCCCCGAGAGGAGCACGCTCAGAGTGAGGGCCACCGCACCAGCGCTGCCCAACACCTCCATGACGCCGCCGAGGGTGCCGCCGCCGATGCCAACCGGGTTATCGATGGAACGGTGGGCTTCCAGAGGGCCAGGCTTGAACGCCAATCCGAGGGCACCCAGCAGGCTTGCGATAGCCGCCGTCCATGCCACGAGCCGCCAGCGCCGAGAGGGAAGAGTGCCCGTGGGAAATAGCAGGAACAAGAATGCCGCCGCCAGGAGCGCCCCCGGTCCCCCGGTCCAGGATGAGAGCCAGGCCACATACTGTACGCCGGGCAGTGTAGCGGAGCTTGCATGCAGCGCGTACGCGGCGTAACCCTCTGCGAAGATCCCGACACCGACGACGAAGCTCACAGCGCAGAAGATCCAACCTATGGGGTTCTCGGGACGGCGCGAGGCTATCACGGCGCCGACCGTAGGGAACGTGAGGGTCAGTACACCGAACAGGATAGCTAGGCTCGAGCCGGAGCCGAGCCGGTCGGAGGCGGTCAGGAAGCTGAGTAGCCCGCCTAGCGTGGTGAGCGGTACGCAGAGTGCCCAGATCGACCATGCGATCCGGGCGGCGGAACGGGCGCTCATCCGACCGACTCCTCGTCCCTGTTCCCTTGCCCCTTCCGTCACGACACCACTCTACAGGACGACCGTCTCCCGAGTGTTACGGCAACCGTTACGAGGAGGAAGATCACCAGCGAACTTCGTAGAACCCTCAAGGCGAAGTTCGCAGAACGACCCTTCTACGGGGTTGGGTGAATAACTCCTCGCGGGTGCCTCGATCGGTGGCCTGTGGCATCATGCAACCGGTCGTAGACCCGCCGGGGAAAGC
>JADDPU010000582.1 GCA_016781725.1 Rubrobacter sp.
GAGGTCTCGAGGCGGCCGGTGCGTCGCCGGACACCCCGCGGCGGTGAGGGACCGGAGTGGAACCCCCGCCGCTCGACCGGTGCCGTCTCCGGTTCGCCCTTTCGCCGTTACGGAGCCAACCAGGTGGCAAAGGTGGATTCGCTCTTTCCTGCTCATTCGAGGGCGGCGCTCAGGGGGCAACCGTCGCCTCGACGGCGCCAAGCCTCTCTGCCGTCACGCGCACGGCGTCCCCAGGCTGCACGGGGTACAGACCTAGCGGCGTTCCCGTCAGGACGAGCTGCCGCGGGCGCAGGGCTAGACCGTGCGCCTCTAGGTTACGCCTCAACCACTCCACCGACCCCGCTGGACCGCCGGGGACGCCCGACATTGCTCCCTCCGCGACCGTCCTGCCGTTGATCTCGACCCGCAAAGTCCCCGCCAAGGGCTCCTCACCGCGCCACTCGGTGCCATCACCGTCCGGGAGAACCACGCCGGCGTGCAGGCCGTTGTTGGCGATGAGCTCCTGCAGCGCCGGGGTCTCGGACCGGAAGACGTAGTTGTGAAGCTCGATTACCGGGAAGACGCGCACGATCTCGGCGGCGTCCCCCAGCCGGACGGCCAACTCGCCCTCGATGGCGAGGTTCGCATACGAAGCGTGGGAGAGTGTCGCCCCGGAGGGATAAAGCTCCGTGCCGTACACAAAGCCGCGGACCGGGCCGTCCATGCCGAACTGCTCTCGGGTGCCCGGACCGGTAGCGCCCACCTTGTAGCCGGCCACCGGCTCGCCGTCCGCGACGCGCAAGGTGGCTACCTCGGCCTGCACGGCGTAGGCGTCGTCAAGCGTGAGGCGGGGGTGGTCTTCTTCGCCGAAGAAGGTCCCCGGCGTGCGCGCCCGGTAGTCGGCCAGTTGTCGGGCGGCGAGCCCGCGTACAGAGAGACTCATTCCTCTACCCCCGTAGCGCCTTCTGGAACTCCCACGAATCCGGTCGACCTGTGCAGATCATCCCCTTGTCCGCCCGGGCTTCGAGGGTACCATCTTACCCCACGGTACCGAGCAAGACCGGTACGGAGGTCGGGCATGGCGGCCTACGGTAATGGACAGCCGACGTCCCCAAGCCAGCACCGTCGATCCCCGCGGGGAACCTGTCGGGCCCATGCCGAACGGTTTCCTAGCGAATGAAGCTGAAGCGCGAGGAGCGGGCAGCCTCAGGCCCGTCGAGGAACGCCTTTACACCCGGACCTTCGAGGGAAGAACGAGCCCGAAGGCCCCCCACCCCAGACGTTGCACACCACGAAGGCAACGCCAGCCTGAGGACGGGCAAGAGGAAACCTGGTGGCGACGCTTGTTCGGACGCTGAAAAGGCCGGGTTTCCCGCCAACCGGCTACCCACAGGAAAGGACTCAGCTCCTTTAGGGGCGTGGGGGTGGGTACCGTAGAGTACACGCTCCCCCGTAGGGCTCCCAACTGTCGTCAAAAGGGGCGAAGCCGGTGCGCCGACTTACCCGGA
>JADDPU010000055.1 GCA_016781725.1 Rubrobacter sp.
TGGCCGAGTTCGACGGACCTCGCAAGAGGACCGTCAGGGTGGCCGTCTCGTAACCCGTGGCCAGGTGTGACAGCGGTTTAGTTGAGACCCACATTCCGGTAAGATACGTTGCGGGGTTCGTGGCCGGGAGTAGTCGTCGCGGGAGGCTTGCATGAACGGACTGGTGAAGGGCGGGTTGGCGCTCGGTGGGGTAGTCCTCGGGCTCGGGGCCCTGAGGCGGGCGCTCAACCCGACGCCCCGCTACGCCTCCTGGGAGAAGCCTCCCTACAGCGAGTTCGAGAAAAAGGTCCTGATCCTCGGCGGCGGGTTCGGGGGCTACACGGCGGCGACCGACCTGTGCAGGATGATCGAGGACCGCGACGACGTCGGGGTGCTGGTCATAGCCAAGGACAACTTCTTTACGTTCTGGCCGATGGTGCCAGGCATCGTCAGCAGCGACATAGACGCGCGAAACGTCGCCCAGCCTTTGAGGCGCGCCCTCATCCTGGCGGGAGCAAGCTTCCGGCGGGCGACGGTCAAAGGCCTCGACACCGAGCGGAAGGTCGTCCACGCCGACAGCGATCTCGAGTTCCCCTACGACCAGCTCATCATCTCCCTCGGCGGCCAGCCCAACTTCTTCGGCATCCCGGGCGTCGAAGAGCACAGCCTGACCATGAGGGGTGTGGAGGACGCCGAGCGCGTCCGCAACCGCGTCATAGAGCGCTTCGAGGAGGTCTCCCTGATGCGGGACGAGGTCCCCGAGTCCAAGCTGACGTTCGTCGTCATCGGGGGAGGGGCGACGGGGGTCGAGGTGGCCTCGGAGATCCACAACCTCGTCCACGAGGCCCTCGCCCCCGACTACCCCAACATCGACCCGCACAGGGTCAGGATCTACCTGATCGAAGGTCTGCCCAACATCCTCCCCGAGCTCGACCCGGTCCTGCGCCGCGCCGCCCGCACGAGGCTCGTCAACGAGCGCATCGAGGTGATGACGGGGGCGCTTGCCGAGGAGATCACCGAGAACTGCGTCAAGCTAAGGGGGGGCCGCCAGATAGCCTCGGAGAACGTGATCTGGACGGCCGGCAACCGCCCCAACGTCGCGATCCAGGACCTCGGTCTCCCCTACGACGGCCGGACCGGGATCAAGGTGGACCTGACCCTGCGGGTGGAGGGCCACGACGACATCTGGGCCATCGGGGACTGCGCGGCGATCCAGGACGTGCGCCAGGAGGACGGCAAGCTCGTCCCGCCGACCGCCCAGGCCGCCATCCAGGAGGGCCACGTCGTCGCCCGCAACGTCCTCAAGACCCTCGACGGCCAGGACGACCTCGACGAGTTCGTGTACAAGCCCATCGGCCAGCTTGTCGAGCTTGGGAGCGGCTTCGCCGTCAACGAGGTGATGGGCGTCCGGTTTAGCGGGTTGATGGCGGCGGTTTTCTGGCGCATGGCGTACCTGGTGCGCCTGAACAGCCCCCAGAGCAAGGCGCGGGTGGCCGCCGACTGGATACTCAGCCTCTTTTTGCAGCCCGCCGTAACCCAGACCA
>JADDPU010000563.1 GCA_016781725.1 Rubrobacter sp.
CGAACTTCTATGAGAAGGCACATTTTGTCAAGGCCGACGTGGCGGCCTCGTCTTCGTCAAGCGCAGCGGCTGGGGCCCTCCGCGCTATGCTTCTATCCGCACTCTCGGTGAGCCAACTCTTCAGTGACTCGGTGCACAGGATGAGATCCGTCTTTTCGGGCTGTCAAGGAGGCGCTGCAATCTTCCGAGCGGTCTCTCCTCGTAGAGAGGGTGGACCAAGTTCGGCTGGCGCAGTCGCCTCCCACGAGATCCGAAGCGATGGACCGCGAGAAGCCGCGTCGCTCTCCGCTCTATGTTCGACGCTGTGGCGGGCTACTATCCCCTCTCTTTGGCTTCACGGTCGCCTCCTTCTCCTAGGCTGCCTGGCCTGGGGTACCCCGGGCGTTGCGCAGCGGCTCGTAGACCTCCGCGCTCACCCACAAGCGATGCAGTAGCACCGCAAGCTTCCTCGCCACGGCCACCACCGCCCGCTTCTTGGAGTTCTTGCCTCCGCGGGAGGCTATCTTCTCCCCGTGACGCCGTAGGTCCGAGTCCGAACCGAAAGGACCGAGGATGTAGTGGGCGCTGCCGACCAGGAGCTTCCTCAGCATCTCGTCTCCCTCCTTGGAGATGCGTTTCTGGGGATCCCTGTCTCCCGACTGAGCGGTGGTGGGCACCAGCCCCAGATAAGCTCCCACGGAGCGGCTCCTTTCGAAGCGGTAGGGGTCTTCCAAGGTGAGCACGAAGGTGAGCGCCGTAAGCGGCCCGATCCCCTCGACCTGCCTCAAGAGCTCGGTTTCCGGGTAGCGCTCCTTGGAGATCGTCTCCAGCTTTCGGTCGTAATCCCGGATGCGCTGTGTCAGCGAGCCGATCTGCTCCAGGATGGGCTCAAGGGCCGGCCGGAGCGCCTCGGGGATGTGCGCGGCGGCGTTCTTGTGGAAGCTGACGGCCGGACACTTGGGCAAGCGGGCACCGAAGGATTTGACGGCCCCTCGGACGTGGTTCACGAGCTGCGTGCGGCTCCCGACCAAAGCCTGCCGAGAGCGGACGATGGCCATGTGGGCCTGGGAGTCTTCGCCTCGGTGCTTGAGCGGATACAAGAGCTTCGGATCCACTCGAGCCAGGCGAGCGAGGTTCTCGGCGTCGATCTCGTCCGTTTTGCGCTTGTTGGCGTAGATGAGCCTCAGCTTGCGGGCGTTGGCTACAAGCACCTCGTGGCCGCACCCCTCGAGCGCTCGGCTAACCCAGGGCGAGTGGGTACCGGCCTCGATCGCGATGCGCAAGGGCTGCTCTGAGGCGAAGCGCCGCTTGAAGGTTTCGGGGTTGGTTCGCAGCCTGCCCTCCTCGATCACCTCGCCGCTCTGTGTGTCGACCAGGCACAAGTAGGAGTATTTGTCGCCGAGATCCAAACCGGCTGTCATCTTCGGTTTGTCCTTGCTACCATCCATGGTGGGCCGATCCTCCTCTCTGGGCCGTTAGAGCCCGACAATCTTTGCAGACCCTCAGACAGGGTACTGCGTATGGGGGGTCGGCCTTCTCATCTCAT
>JADDPU010000438.1 GCA_016781725.1 Rubrobacter sp.
CTCGGAGCGCATCGATCTCGAGCTCCTTGTCGGCCACGATGCGCTTGAGGCGGGTGTTCTCCCGCTCCAGCTCTCGCAGTCGCTTGGCGTCATCGGCCTTCATGCCGCCGAACTGGTTGCGCCAGCGGTGGTAGGTCTGCTCGGAAACCTCGAGGTGGCGGGACACCTCGGCGAGGTCCTTGCCTTCCCGAGTATCCGGTCGGCCTCTCGGAGCTTGCGGATGATCTGCTCGGGTGTGTGTCGTCGTCTGGCCATCGTGATGATCCTCCCTTCGCCCACCATCGTGGGCAACGGGCTCTCATCACGGGTGGACCGATCTCAGGGGATCAGGCCAGTAGTCGCTCAGCTGGTCGTTCGCCGCGAGCTTCGACACCTTCGGCCGGCTCGCTCGCCGATCGGCGTGCCACTGCGCTGTGGTCGCTCGATACTCCAACCCGGCTGTGCGCGTCGAGGCGTTCCGGCGCAGCTCACGAGAGATCGTCGACGGGGAACGCCCGATGCGGCGGGCGATCTCGCGGACACCGTGCTTCTGGGCGTGCAAGATCGCGATCTCCTCGCGCTCCTCGAACGACAGGTAGCGGTCCGACACCGGAACCAACTTCAGGGGTGGCATGCCGCCAGCTTCCCGGAAGGACCGAGCCCCGAACGCGGATGACATGCCTACGGCGGCCGCGGCCTCCTCGCTCGTCAACCCCCGCGCAATCGCCTCCCAGAACCCGACCCGATGCTCCCGACGCGCAGTCGACGGTCGCCCCGGCGACCAGATCTTCCCCCGCATCTCCCGAACCGCCTGCTGACGCTCGTACTTGTACATGGCCGGAACACCTCCGCCTTGAGGTGTTGCTACGACCACCTGAATCCGCCCAGTACCTCAGCATCCGCTACGCCGATCGCCTCGCGGCCAACGAAAATCGTCGCCTCGGTCGGATCCAAGGGCGACTCGTTCGACAACGCCAATGGCCGAGAGCTTCAACGGGCTCTACAAGTGGGAGCTCATCTACCGGCAAGGCCCGTGGCGGGGCCTCGACGACGTCGAGTTCGCCACCATGACCTACGTCGACTGGTTCAACCACCGACGCCTGCACGGCACCATCACCGCCGGCCCCAGCTACACCACCCCGGCCGCCCACGAAGCCGACTACTACCGTCACAGCACCCCGGCCCTCGAGCCGGTCACCCAATAACCCGAGCGGTCATGGAACCCGGGGCGCTCACACATGGGTGGGGGTGGCGTTGGACAGCTGGGCCGGCGCCGGGGCTTGGGCACGAGAGCCTCGGGTCCGTAGCGCTCAGCCAGGCGCTTCCACTGGTAGAACGTCTTGCGGGAGATGCCGAAGACCCGGCAGGTCTGCGTGATGTTGCCGGTGCGCTCTGCGTGATCCAGCACGTGCAGGCGCCGGTGGTAGATGATCTCGGTTGGGGTCACGGTGATGGGCTCCTTGGTCTCTGTGGTAGGAGCCACAGGGTCCATCACCGGCCCCACCAAGTGGGGGACCTGCAAACTCATCCTCCGGACAGGAAGGCCTAGCTAGTGGCTCGACGGGCTCAGTATCGATGATGCACCGCCAAACTTCGGCGAGCGACACGCCGAGCATGTCTGCCAGGAACCGAGTTGAGACCAGCAGCCTTCAACGCAGCTGGACCGTTTCGAATGTCCCCGGTCTTCACAAGCTCGTACGCGGTAATTGAGTTGAGTCTTGTTAGTGATCCGAGCCAGTGCCGCTGATCCCGGAAGAAGGCGGCTCGTGGACCAGGCGGCCAAGGTGCTCGGCGGCTCTGCGGTCTGCCGAACGGCGAGAACGGGAGTAGTGCTTGACTAATACCTGAGGGCCGTGCCCCTGGCGCTGGGAAACCATGCTGATGTTGAAGCCGGCGTCGAGAAGTTCGCTTGAGGTGAACTTGCGGAGGGCGAGGATCAAGCCGTCGAAGTGGAGCGAGAGACCGCGCTGTGTCGCAGCCTCGCGTCGCTCCGCCGACGCGATGGCAAGGGCGGCCCAACGATCGCTTCGTCCCGATCGGGCACCGATGTCCGGAAGCGACATCCCGCCCTTTGGGGCAGGCCCAGGCAACCCGGGCCGTCGGTCCGCCGCCTGCTGACGGAACAGCCGGAGCGCTTCGTCCTCACGTGCAATAGTCGCGGGCTTCTTCTCCTCGATACCGAGGTGTTCCTTTAGGAGAGCCACGCGCTTCCTGACGTAGTCAGCAGGGATGGGTTCTGATCCGTCGACCGAAAGCGTAAAGACGAAGGGATCGGCGGCGAGGATGGCTCCAACTTCCTTCGCTCGCTCATCGACCTGCCCGCAGTGACGGCGCAGCATGGCGATCGTCCCCTCGTCAACATAGAACGTGCGCTCCTTGCGGGTCTTCGTTGGCTTGACCCGCTTGCCGTCCATGGCGGAGTCCACCACGATCCGCATCTCGTCCCAGCGGACCCGCGATCGCCGCAGGCCCACCAGTTCTCCACGCCGCATTCCCGTCACCGCGCCCAAGACGAGGACGGGCGCGATCTCGGGAGCAATGGCCACGGCTTCGGTGAGCAGCGTCGACAGCTCATGGACCTCGGGAGGGGTGCGCTCCTTCGAGACGTACGTGCTGGTGGGGAGCTGGAACTCGACCATCGGATTGCGTGTGATGATCCGACGCCTCTTGGCCCAGCGAAAGAAGGGGCCGTACAGGCTCTTCGCCTGGTTGAGCCTCGAGCGACTGAGACCAGCGGCGCGCATCTTGCCGAAGGGCTCGGTCGAGCAGTGCCTCATCGACGTCCCGGACTGGGCGTCGTCCAATCTCGGGGGCGAACCATCGCTCGTGCAACTTGCGGTAGTCGGCGATGGTCCTCTGCTCGCGGCCCTTCTCCCCGGCGAGATACTTGTCCAGGAACATCGCCACAGCCTCGTCCATCTTGATCCCGCGGAGATCCTTTGCGGCAGGTGGCCCACCGCTGCCCACCTCGGCGACGAAGCTCGCCAGTTCGTGTGCGGCGGCTTGGGCAGAACCAACTGAGACCGTTCGGTACAGACGCTGCGATCCGGCGCCGGCGGGACGGCGATGCGTGACTGTTAGCTCCCAGACGCCTGGACGCACCTCCCGCATCGATCCGCCACCCTTGTGGCCTCGCCTCCTATTGCTGTTGCCGTTCGCGGGGTTACTCGCCTGCCTACTGGGGGACACTCAGGTGATCGATGCGAACGCAGGCGGGTTCGTCCGGACAGGGCAGGACCCTCACATCAGCCTGAAGGGGTCCATGCGCAAGCTCCCATGCAATGCGGTATGCGGGCAGTTCCTTGCCCTCGACGCGCATCCGGCCGGTTCCCGCATCGGGCCTGACGGCCCCACGCCACAGGTGGTGTTCGCCGCACCGATCGACCAACCTGTCGAAGCGCTGTTGCAACGATCGTGCCATCCCGACCTCCTTTGACCCGTACCGGGTGAGGACGAAGTGGACGGCCAAGGGGACATCTTGGCGTCGGCAGTCGAGCGCCGGTGGGCAAAGAGTGTACGCGAAAAGTGTACGGGGATGTGTACGCGCGGTCCGAACCGCGTACACGCACCTTCGTACACCGCTCGGCTGGGGTTGTTAGACCCAGGGTTGCCCCTTGAGCAGGGCTTTCGTGAGTGCGCCCCCTGGGATTCGAACCCAGAACCTGCGGATTAAGAGTCCGTTGCCGATCATCCACTGAATGCGCTCCAGGCTGCTGACCTGCACTTCTATCGCTGCGAGCGTCCACCGCGTACACGCAATCTCACCGGGTACGACCGAGATACGCGGTCGGATACGCGGTTGACTCCTCGTCGGCCGCCGAGAGAGGACGGGCGGACTGGGCATGTCGTGACAGCAGCTTCATCGGGGCGCTCTCGCGCCAGATCGAGGCGCTTGATCTTGACGGGCGGCGGCTCGTCCTCGACCAGCTGGACGACCTGCCACCCGCGATCGGTGTCCTCTCACCGAGGGTGTTGGTGCCGGCGGCACCGACTCCAGGCCGACACGGCACAGAAGATATGCAGCCCGTCCTCGCTCCCCCAGTCGATGATGAGCGTCTCGGCCGGAGACCACACGCCAGGGCGCCGTCCCCGGTGGTGCTACGCCCGCCAGTCGCTCTTGGCCCGGGCCACCAGCCGGCGGAAGTTGCGGGCTGAGCCGGTGTACGGCGGAGCGAGCCTCGGGCAGCAGGCGCTTGGCCGAGATGCGCCCCTTGGTGCTGTGGACCCGCTTGGCCACGACGTCGCGCACGACGTCGTAGTTGCGGGCTCGCTCCGCCCGCCTGGGCGGCTGCGGGCCGTGCTGCTGGGCGAGCACGGCTCGCTTGACCGTCTTGGCGGTGGTGCCGCAGATGTCTGCTGCACCTCGAAAGCTACCCACGTCGTAGTAGGCGCCGACCATGTCCATCTTCTCCCTCGCTGATTTCATGAAGGCGTCCTCCGGCCCAAGCGGTGTTGGTGTGCACCGCCACCGTTTCGGGCCGGGGGACACGCCGGGTAGATGCCTCAGCGAGGGGTGGGGACTTCTAGTTGGCCACCAGCGGGGAACCTCGACGTGTCCACACTCGAGGACTTTTTTTCATGGCCACGGACAACTAGTCATGGACACGCCGGTCTAGAGGACTCGCACGCGGAGCGTCATCCTCAACCAGCGCTCCTTCCCGTCTTGGTCCTGCAGCTACCCGTCACCGGGGCGAGGAGAGCGGTCGTCTGTCCACCGGGGATCGCGCCACTGGGACAGCACCAGGGCGCCGGGCGTTACCGGGTGGCCATGCCGCACGACTGCGCCGGAAGTCGGGCGGTCCACGGTGAGCCTCTTCGTGGCGACAACGTCGGCATGCGTTGGGGTCGTATGTGCGGCGTTCGTTGCGGCGGCGGTCCTACCGACGTCGTCTCGGCACTCGCGGGTGACAGCGCTCGTGCCGTCGGGTCGAGCGGCGCCTGCTTGATTGTTGAAGTCAGGGTTCCCCGGGCGGAAGTTGTCGTCAGAGATGACAACTTCGAGCGCGCAATTTCTATGTGGGGGGAGGCGCTTCCCGGCCGGTGACAGCGTCCTTGACCTTCTCGACTGGCTGGCGCGCCATCGATCCTCCGATCATGGTCTCGTCGGGGTCCCCGGCGCCCTGCTCCGCAATGTCGAACAGAAGCCGTTCGGCATAGGGCGCCGGACGCCCCATGACGTACGCGGAAGCCGTCTCGGCGTAAAACTTCCTGGCCTCCTCCACGTTGCGCTTCCCCGTCACGATCTCGTGGGCGAGGTTCAGCGTCAAGGTGTTGTAGGCCTCGTCGTCACAGCGCGCACCCAGTTCGCCGGCAGTGCGGTCGACCAGCACGCTGCCGTCGAACTCGACGAGCTCGGCAGTTTTCGCGACGGGAACGCGGTAGCCGACGTACTGGGTGAGGAAGTCGGTGTGTGGCGTCGGGAAGTTGTGGACCACCTCGTCGGCGGTGAGCACCGTCCGGCGCCAAGGTCCCTTGCGGTACCAGAACAGCTTGGTGGCCGTGGCCTCGTTCGGAGGCCCGTAGTACTCGAGGCCCAGGTCCTCATCGCCTACTGGCGCAGCGAGTACAACGACTACCGTCCCCACTCCGCCCTGGGGATGCTCACCCCGGCCGAGTTCGCTCGGCAGTGGCGGACCAACCAGCCGCAGCTCTCATAGCGGGTGGACCGACGGTTGGGGTCCGGTCACTACGTCCAGGACCGCCTGGCCGGCAAGATCGAGCGACCGGACGGGACC
>JADDPU010000372.1 GCA_016781725.1 Rubrobacter sp.
GACCGCCTTCCGTACGGGGTACCTGGGTCTGACCCGCACGCCGCCGGAGCGGAGGGACCCTGACGCTATAGAGGCCTCCCTGAAGAGTACGGTCGAGGTCCTCTCGATACTCGACGGACACCTCGCGCAGACAGACTACGTCGCCGGCGAGGGCCTCACCATGGGCGACGTGGCGCTCGGCTCGACTGTGTACCGCTGGCTCAACATCGACATAGAGCGCCCAGATCTTCCCAACCTCCGCGCCTGGCACGCTCTTCTGGTAGACCGTCCGGCCTACCAGAAGAGCGTCATGGTCCCGTTTACGCTGACCTGAAGGTGCGCGGGGTCCCGGCTACTCGAAGACGACGGTCCTGGCGCCGTCGATGAGGATGCGGTCCTCCAGGTGCCAGCGGACGGCGCGGGCGAGGACCCTTCTCTCAACCTCGCGGCCGAGGCGCACGAGGTCCTCTACGGTGTCGCGGTGGGTAACGTGGGCGACGTCCTGGTGGATGATGGGACCTGCGTCGAGCTCCTCCGTCACGTAGTGGGCCGTCGCGCCGATGGTCTTCACGCCCCTCTCGTGCGCCCGCCGGTAGGGGTCGGCCCCGGCGAAGGCCGGCAAGAACGAATGGTGGATGTTCACGATCGCGCGCGGGTAGGCGTTCACGAACTTCGGCGTCAGGACCTGCATGTAGCGGGCGAGCACGACGAGGTCAACCTGGTTCTCGGCGAGAAGGTCGAGCACCTTCGCTTCCTGCTCGGCTTTCGTCTCAGGCGATACCGGCAGGTGGTGAAAGGGGATGCCGTGGACCTCGGCGCGCGGGGCTAGGTCGGGGTGGTTGGAGATCACCAGCGGTATCTCGGCGTCGAGCTCGCCGGCGTCCCAGCGCCAGAGGAGGTCGATAAGGCAGTGGTCGTACCTCGAGACCAGGATCGCCACGCGCTTCGGGGCGTCCGTGTAGGAGACGCTCCAGTCCATGCCGTGCCTGCGGGCGAGGGGCGCGAAGGCGCCGGCGAACTCCTCGCGCGTGAGGCCGAAGCCTTCACCCTCGATCTCCAGTCGCATAAAGAAGGTGCCCCCGGCGAAGCCCCCGGTCTCGCTCACGTACTGGTCGGCCGAGAGGATATTGCCGTCGTGCATGGCTATAAAGGACGAGATCGCGGAGATAAGGCCCCTCTTGTCCGGGCAGGAGATCAGGAGCCTTAAGTTGTAGCCCAAAGCGCGCCGTGCCCTAGCGTCGGATCTGGGTGACGGACGGTTCGTAGAAGAGGTCGAGGAGCCAGTCGGCGGCGATTCTGACCCTGCTGTTCGGGCTCTCCAGCTTGTACAGATACGTCATGCGCCAGAAAAGCGCGGCTATGAAACCGCTGAACTTCACGCCCATGACCTCGTTGACGGCGAACTCGCTCCCCATCTCCACGAGCTGCCCGACCGGCCTGTAGCGGAACGGTTCGAGCTTCCCGCCGTCTATGGCGGCGATGATGTTTCTGGCTACGGCCTTGCCCTCCTGGACGGCGGCCTGGGCGTTGGGCGGCACGGGCTCCCCGTGCTCGTCCACGTTCGCCGCGCTGTCGCCGATGCCCCAGACGTCCTCGTGGCCCTCGACGCGCATGAACCTGTCGACAAGCAGACCCCTCCGCTCGTCGTGGGGGAAATCGAGGTCGTCGAGCTTCACGCTCGCCCGGGCGCCTGCGGTCCAGATCACGTTCTCGGTAGCGATCTCGCGCCCGTCGTCGAGGATCACCCTCTCTGCGGTGATCTCCTTGGCCTTTACGTTGTTGATCACCTCGATCTGGAGATCGGCGAGCTTTTTGCGCGCGACCCGGCGCAGGGCGGGGTCTAGCTCCTTCAGGATCTCTTTGTTGCGGTCGACGAGGATTATCTTGACGCTGCGGGGGTCGATGTTGGGGTAGTCTGGGACTAGCAGGTCGCGCACGAGGCTGTGCAGCTCCGAGGCGATCTCGACCCCCGTTGCCCCGCCGCCTATAACCACGAACGTCAGCTTGGACTCGGGCACCTCGCCGTGGACCAGGGTGGTCTCCTCGTAGCGCTCGATGACCTTGTTGGTTATCTCCTCGCCGGCGCCTATGCCCCTGATGCTGATGGCGTGCTCCTCGACGCCCGGTACGCCGAAGTAGGCCGGCTCGGCCCCGAGGGCGAGCACGAGGTGCTCGTAGGGGAACTCCCTCCCGCCGGCCGTCACGATATGCCGCGCTGGGTCCACGGCCTCGAGGTCGGCCCGCCGGAAGCTGGCGCCGTCCCGGATCAGGGCCCGCCGCAAGGGCTGCGCCACGTTCTTGGTCTCGACGTCGCTGCTTATGACGCTTGCCAGCATCGGCCAGAAGGTGAAGTAGTTCTCCCTGGAGATGAGCATGACCCCTACGTCGTCACGGCCGTGCGTGAGCCTGCACAGCTCCCTGGCCGCCGTGTATCCCGCGAACCCGCCCCCGATCACGAGCACCCGGTTCGGGAAGTCCCTGTAGGGCGCCCTCTCCCACGGCTGATACCTTGGCCGCGTCTGCGTGGCCCTCCGCAAAGCCACGGCCCCTGCTGCGCCGCCGCAGGCCACCAGAGCACCTTTGAGCAATCCGTTCATCGCACCTTCCCATTAGCCGGAATCCGCCTGCGCTCCATTTTCATACATCCGTCCCCCCAACGCTATACGCCGAAGAGCCGCCACGACCCCGGTGCTAGAGTATGGGCGTTGTGACGGAAGACGCGCAGAATCAGGCCCTTCAAACCCTCAAGGACCGCCTGGCGACCATAAGCGACCTGAGGGCAGCGGGCGCGGTCCTCGGCTGGGACCGGCAGACGTACATGCCGCCCGGCGGCCTCAACCTCCGCGCCGAACAGCTCGCCACGCTGGAACGCCTCGCCCACGAGATGCTCGTCTCCCCGGAGACCGGCAGGCTCCTCGAAGCCGCCGGAGAACAGCCCCCGGGCTCCGAAGACGCCGCCGTCCTACGGCTCGTCCGCCGCGATTACGGACGGGCGACGAAGATGCCGGCCCGCCTGGTCGCGGAGCTCTCGCGGGCAAGCTCCCTGGCCCATGCGGCCTGGGAGGCGGCCAGGGCCGCCTCCGATTGGCACCTCTTCGCGCCCCACCTCGAGAGAGTCTTAGAGCTCCGGCGGGAGACCGTAGGGCATTTGGGGTACGAAGATCACCCTTACGACGCCCTCCTAGACCTCTACGAACCGCGGGCGAAGACCGCCAAGCTGCGCGCGATGTTCGAGGAGCTAAGGACCGCCATCGTGCCCATGATCCGCGAGATCTCGGCGCTCCCCGACGAGTACCGCTCCCGCCCGCTCTACGGGAGCTACGCCGAGGCGGGCCAGGAGACCTTCGGGAGGGAGGTCATCACCGCCTTCGGCTACGACTGGGGACGCGGACGGCAAGACCGGGCAGTCCACCCCTTCTGCATAGACTTCGGCGGTCCGGGAGACGTGCGCATCACCACCCGCTTCGATCCCGGCTGGCTCTCCCCCGCCCTCTTCGCGACCTTCCACGAGGCGGGCCACGCCATCTACGATCAGAACGTGGACCCCTCCTACGCCCGCACCCCCCTCTTCGGCGGCGTCTCGATGGGCGTCCACGAGTCCCAATCCCGCCTGTGGGAGAACCTCGTCGGCCGCTCCCGCGCCTTCTGGTCGTTCTACTACCCCGCCCTCCAGAAGACTTTCCCCGAAGCGCTAGGCGCGGTGAGCGCGGAAGCCTTCTACCGCGCCATAAACGAGGTAAGGCCGGCGGAGATCCGGGTCGAGGCCGACGAGCTCACCTACAACCTGCACATCCTGCTACGCTTCGAGCTGGAGCTAGAGCTCATCGAAGGCGACCTCTCCGTCTCCGAGTTACCAGCAGCCTGGAACGCAAGGATGGAGGGGTACCTCGGCGTGACGCCCGAGAACGACGCGAAAGGGGTGCTGCAGGACGTCCACTGGGCCGCCGGCCTCTTCGGCTACTTCCCTACCTACACGATCGGCAACGTCCTCGCCGCCCAGCTCTACGAGGCGGCTGTCCTCGCGCGCCCGGAGATCCCCGGGGAGATAGGTCGCGGCGAGTTCGGGGCGCTGCGCGGGTGGCTGCGGGAGAACGTCCACCGCCACGGCAGCCGCTACGACCCCGACGAGCTCGTCGAGCGCGCCACAGGAAGGCCGCCCGATACTGCCCCCTACCTCTCCTACCTCAAAGCCAAGTTCGGCGAGCTGTACGGTCTCTAGGGAGCGCCAGCCTCACTCCAGGCGCCGGGCCTGCGGGCCCTCGTGGTCCACGCTGCGCTTGACCAGGACGTTCACTACGTAGAGAACCAGCCCGATGCCGAGGAGTAAGGCCGCAAGATAGAAGACCGAGATGTCGTCTATAGCCGTGTAGATCAGGAGCGACGCCGAGACCAGGATGCCCAGGATGGGGAAGATCGTGGGGGTGCGGAAGTGCTCGTGGTCGACGCGGTCGCGGCGCAACACCATGACCGAGATGTTCACCATGATAAACGCCAGCAGCAGGAGCACCACGGTGGTGCTGCCGAGCGTATCGAGGGCGTCGGGGTTGCCGCCGATGGTGACGAGCAGCACGAGGGCTATGGCCACCGTGAAGAGTATGGCGACCCACGGCGTCCGGCGGCCCCTATGGACCCGCGAGAAGGCGGAGGGCACAACCCCCTGGTCGCTCATGCCGTAGACGATGCGGGAGGCCATGATCATGTTTATGAGCGCCCCGTTTGAGACCGCGAGGAGGGCTATCAGCGCGAACAGCTTCGTCGGGATACCGAGCGGGCTTCTCTCCACCACCTCGAGCAGCGGCCCGCTCGATGCGGCGAGCTGCCCCGTGGGCACCACCATGGAGGCGGTAAAGGTGACGAGCAGGTACACGATACCGGCGATAAACAGGGCGAGGAAGATGGCGCGGGGGTAGTTCCTGCTCGGGTTCTGGGTCTCCTCGGCCACGTTAACCGAGTCGTCGAAGCCGATGAGGGCGTAGAACGCGAGCACCGTGCCGGCCAGGATCGCCGGCAGCACGCTCGACCCCTCCTTGAACTCGAAGGCGCGGCCTGGATCGCCCGTCCCGCCGAAGAGGACCAATACCCCGATCAGGACGATCAGGAGCAGACCGAAGATCTCGACCGAGGTCAGGACTACGTTGATCCTCACCGACTCTGAGATGCCGTAGAAGTTGACGAGGCCGACCACCAGCATGAAGATCACCGCGGCGACGAGGATCGGCACGTTGATGAACTGGTTGAGGTAGTCGCCGCTGAACGCGATGGTCAGGGTGCAGGCCGAGGTGATCCCCGACGCCATCACGGCGAAGGCGACCATGAAGCTGACGAGCGGGTTCCTGAAGGCGTTGTTGACGTAGGTGGCGGACCCGCCAGCCCTGGGGTACTTGGTGACCAGCTCGGCGTAAGAGGCGGCCGTGAAGATCGCGAGCACGAACGCCGCCAGGAACGCGGTCCAGATCGCGCCGCCGACCGCGGCCCCGACCTCCCCGACCAGCGCGTAGATGCCGGCCCCCACGATGTCGCCGAGGATAAAGAACACCAACAGCACTGGCCCGATCCCCCGCTTGAGCCTGTCCGGAGATCCGCCTTCCCTCGTCTGAGACGCAGACGCCGCCATCTACCCCACCTCCCCGTCGCCAGCCCTGACACAGCCCGCTTCCCTTATCATCCAGCCTCCATGTTACCCGAATCACGTGTAGTCTTCATATAGCAAGGGGAGAGGCGTCAACCCGC
>JADDPU010000244.1 GCA_016781725.1 Rubrobacter sp.
ATTGGAGAGTATACTGCTCTTCCACGCAACCGGACGGGGGTACGCAGCTTTGATGGACGTGGGCATCTTTGCAGGGGCGGGACGCGAGGACTTGTACGGGCTGGCGCGGTCCGCGATCGCGGACCCTGGGCCGTTCATGGGGGCGGCGGCGGAGGTCAGGGACCGGGCCTTCGGTTTCCGCATTACCTACTCGCGCAAGGTATTTATCCCGCTCACCAAGCTGTGCCGGGACAACTGCGGCTACTGCACCTTCGCCCACCCGCCCCGGCCCGGCGAGCGGGCCTACCTCACGCCCGAGGAGGTGCTCGAGATCTCGCGCGCCGGCGCCGAGGCCGGCTGCAAGGAGGCGCTCTTCACCCTCGGAGACAAGCCAGAGAAGCGCTACCCGGAGGCGCGCCGCGAACTCAATGAGCTTGGCTTCGCGACGACCGTGGAGTACCTGGTTTACGTCTGCCGGCTCGTCCTGGAGGAGACGGGGTTGTTGCCGCACGCCAACCCCGGGGTGCTCGGCGAAGAAGAGGTGCGGCAGTTGCGGCGGGTAGCGGTCTCGCAGGGGATCATGCTGGAGCAGACCACCGACAGGCTGCTCGGTCCGAGCATGGCCCACTGGGCTTCCCCTGACAAGGTGCCGGCCAAGCGCCGCGCAACGATAGAGGCGGCCGGGAGGCTCGGGGTGCCTTTCACCACGGGCATCCTGATCGGGATCGGCGAGACCGTCGAGGAGCGGGTGGACACCCTGCTCGCCATCCGCGAGGCGCACGAGCGCCACGGCCACGTTCACGAGTGCATAGTCCAGAACTTCAGGGCCAAGCCGGGCACCCGCATGGCGCTCGCCCCCGAGCCTTCGGAGGACGAGATGCTCGCCACCATCGCGCTCGCCCGCCTGATCCTCCCTCCCGACGTAACCGTGCAGGCGCCGCCGAACCTCGCGGGGGAGGACAGCGGCAGGCCGCCCTCGTACACGCGCTACATCGACGCCGGCATCAACGACTGGGGCGGGGTCTCGCCCGTCACCCCGGATCACGTAAACCCCGAGCGTCCCTGGCCCCACCTCGAGGAGCTGGAGAGGGCTACCGAGGCCAAGGGCTACCTGCTCCTTGAACGCCTCGCGCTCCACCCCGCCTACGCCCGCGACGCCGAGAGCTGGGTGGACGAGAGGCTCCGCCCGCGGGTTTGGGCTGGCATGGAGGCCGAGGGCTTCGCGAGGGTCGAGGCCTGGGCGCCCGGCACGACGGAGGAGATCCCCGAAAAAGCGCTCGCCGAGGCGCGCGGGCTGCGGCCCTCGAAGGTGCGCCCCGAGTTCGCGCGGGCGCTCGCGGGAGCCGGGGAGAGGGACCTCGCGGAGGGAGAGATAGCCCTGCTCTTCACGGCGCGCGGCAGCGAGCTCGCCGAGCTCTGCCGGGTGGCCGACGAGCTCAGGCGCGAGGTGAACGGTGAGGAGGTCACCTACGTCGTCAACCGCAACATCAACTACACCAACCAGTGCTACTTCCGGTGCCGCTTCTGCGCGTTCTCGAAGGGCCCGAAATCTCTGAACCTGCGCGGTGAGCCGTACCTCCTGGACACGGCCGAGGTCGCCAGGAGGGCTCGCGAGGCTTGGGAGAAGGGCGCTACCGAGGTCTGCATGCAGGGCGGCATCCACGGGCGGTTCACAGGCAAGAGCTACCTGGAGTATCTACGGGCCGTCAAGGAGGAGGTGCCCGAGATGCACGTCCACGCCTTCACGCCGCTCGAGGTCTCGCAGGGGGCGCGGACGCTGGGGCTCTCGGTCGAGGAGTACCTGCTCGAGCTAAAGGAGGCGGGTCTGGGCACGCTGCCCGGGACGGCGGCGGAGATCTTGGACGACGAGATCCGGGCGGTCATCTGCCCTGACAAGATCGGCACCTCAGGGTGGGCGGACGTGATGCGGGCGGCGCACGCCGTGGGGCTGCGCTCGACGACGACTATAATGTTCGGCCACGTCGAAGGCCCCATAAACTGGGCCCGCCACCTGCTAGTGCTGCGGGATATCCAGGCAGAGACCGGCGGCTTTACGGAGTTCGTGCCGCTGCCGTTCGTCCACATGGCAGCGCCGCTCTTTTTGCAGGGGCGCTCGCGCAAGGGGCCGACCTTCGCCGAGGCGCTCAAGATGCACGCGGTAGGCAGGATCTCGCTGCACGGCTACATAGACAACGTCCAGGTCTCCTGGGTCAAGATGGGGCTCGAAGGGGCGAAGGCCTGCCTGAACGCCGGCTGCAACGACCTCGGCGGAACCCTCATGAACGAGAACATCTCGCGGGCTGCCGGGGCCAGCCACGGCCAGGAGATGCTCCCCGAGGAGCTCGAAGCCATGATCCGGGACGCGGGACGCACCCCCCGCCGGCGCACCACGCTCTACGGCGCCCCGGAGCGCGCCTACTCCGCCGGCTGAGCGCCTACCGCCTCGTCGAGCGGGCGCCATCGGTCGAGGAGTACAACAGGGTTCGCGGCGCCGCGGACCTGAGCAGGAAAGATCCCGGGGCGGCCGAGGTAGGGCACGTCGTTGACGATCAGGTAGAGAGCTCAGTCCTTGTAGACCACCAGCTCTTCGAGCGGCCTCCGGCCGCGGCGCTTGGGCGGGTCTCCCTCGGCGTATCCGAGGGTGAGCAGCGCGTGGGGGACGAGCCCGGGGTCGAGCCCGAGCGCCCCTACCACCTTCTCCGGGCAGAAGAGCGGCGCGCACATCCAGCCGGCGTCGAGCCCCTGGTCGTAGGCGGCCAGCAGCGCGTTCTGGGCCGCCGCCCCCAGGGACTGGACGGCCATCGTAGTCTCGGCGCTCTGGCGCTCGGCGTCGGGGTAGAGATCCAGGTCCTCGAGGTAGAGGCACAAGAGCAGGAGCACCGGCGCGTCGAGGAGGCGCTTTCGCGAGCCGACGAGACGCCTCTCGACGGTCCCGGCGTCCTGGCCGTCCATCTCCAGGTTGGCCCGCCACTCCTCGCCCATCGCGTCGGCGAGCCGCTCCTTGGTCCGTGTTTTCCGCACCACGGCGAAGCGCCAGGGCTGGCGTCCGTGTGGGGAGGGGGCCCACCGCGCGGCCTCGAGCACCCGCCAGAGGAGATCTTCCGGCACTTCCTTCGGCAGGTAGCGCCGGACCGAGCGGCGCCCGCGGAGGGCATCGAGGAGCGCCGGTTCCGGGGCGTCGGGCTCATCGAGCGCCCCCCAGGAGGCTGCCTCCCCTACCCGGACGGCAATGATGGGGTTCTCCTCGATCCTCATCGCCTCGTACTGGTGGTACTTGCCCTTGAGGAGCCTCACGGCGGCTGCGTGCTCCTCGGCGTCAGGGTCGAGGAGCTCGGCCCGGCCGCGCACCATCACGAACGCCAGGAGGTTCCAGTCCTCGGCGTAGCGGTCGGCGACGAGGGCCACCTGCGGGTTCTCGAGGATGTTCCGCACGCGCTTGAGGCGGGTAACCGGTACGCGTTTCGGCTTCTCGTCGAGGGCAACGTAGATCGAGCCCGGAGCGTAGGCGAAGCAGACGGGGACCGCGTGCGGCCTCCCCGCGCCGTCGGCGCTCGCGAGGCGGGCTACCCTCCGGCGAACGAGGAAGGCTGTCTGTTCGGGGGAGAGCGTCGCGGGAGCTGCCTTCACGCCCCTACCGCGGCGTCGCGCACCCTCGGGGCCACCTCTGAGGAGAAGAGCCGCATGTTCGCGAGCGCCTCCTCGTGGGTGACGCCGGGCAGGCGGCCCCAGAAGCAGAAGTGGTCGTAGGGCGCCTCCCGGTGGAGCCGGATCAGGGCCTCCGCCACCTCCTCGGGCGTGCCGACGAGGTAGCGCTCCCACGGCAGGTCCTCCTCCCTTATCGGCTCGGGACGCGGTCTCTCCCTGTCTGTGCCCCACTCGGCGTAGCGCGTGCGCTGGTAGGCGATGGCGGGGCCGACTATCTGGCGCGCCCGCCCCGCCTCCTCGTGCACGAAGATCACCCCCGAGGCGACGTAAGGGAACTCCTCTTCCGACCTCCCGTGCCGCTCCAGCGCCGCCCTCACCCGCCGATACGTCTCCCCGAAGGCGCCGCCTCCCGTCGAGGCCAAAAACCCGTCGGCCAGACGCGCGGCGCGGTCTATGGCCGGGTCCGCGAAGGCGCCGACGTAGATGGGTAGTCCTCCCTCCGGGCGCGGCTCGAAGGGGAGGTCGTCGAAGCTCCAGCGCCTGCCGCTGTAGCCGGTGCGTCCCTCCTGCAGGGCGCGCCGGATCACCTCGATCCCCTCCTCCAGGAGCGAGGGTCGGTACTTCCGGTCGAAGCCAAGCGTCTCGAACTCGTGCTGGACGTACCCCTGGCCGACCCCGAGCACGAACCGTCCGCCGGAGACGAGGGCGGCGACCGCCGCGTCTTCGGCGACCCGCAGCGGGTGGTGCATCGGCAGGAGCAGCACGTTGGTCCCTATGGTCATCGTCGTCGTGCGCGCCCCTATCGCGGCGGCAACCACGAGCGGCGAGGGCAGATACCCGTCGTCGACGAAGTGGTGCTCGGAGAGCCACACGCCCGCGAAGCCGAGCCTCTCGCCCTCCTCGATCTCCTCCAGGCACTCGGCGTAGAACCGGGAGTAGTCCCCGAGCGGCAGCCTCTGCCTGAAGTCGTACCAGAGCCCGAACGTCGGCGCGGCGCCGTTCTGGACCAAAAGCGTCTCCTCCGGTCTCGCCTACGCGCCTAGTGTACACCCAGGGTATACCCCGGCCTGGAGCCCCTCAGTAGTAAAGCGTCTGCCCTACCGAGATAAAGTTCGGGTCCGTTATGCCGTTCTCCGCCGCGAGCTGCTGGACGGATGTTCCAAGCTCGGCCGCGATCCCCGAGAGGGTATCCCCGTACTGCACGACATAAGTCCCGCCGCCCGAAGGATCTGCCTTGTCTGACCCGTGGTACCCCGTCGCGTAGCCGGAGCCGTAACCCCCTCCATCCACGACGTGGTACTCCACCCAGTCCACCCCCGCGCTCGTGAGGCCCAGGTACTCGGCGGCGCCCTGCGAGAGGTCGAGATCCCGGCCGCCGGTATAGGGCCCGCGGTCGTTGACCGTGACCTGTACCGTGCGCCCCGCGTAGCTGACCACCAGCTCGGTGCCGAACGGCAGCGTCTTGTGGGCCGCCGTGTAACCGTAGGGATCGAAGACCTCACCGCTCGCCGTCAAGGCTCCCTCGAAGCCGGGACCGTACCAGGAGGCCAGACCCGTATCCGCCTCGGCCCTGCCTTCGTCGAGCACCACGAAAGCGCCGACCAACACGACCATCCATAACAACCGCGAAAGCAACCTAAGCAAAACGCATCCCCCTCCGTCTGCGTTAGCTTTACATCGACCTGTAGTGAAGCATCATGCTTCTGCGGCGAATACTATTCGCGCTCTCCAAGCGTAAATCAAGCGATTATCGGCGTTATCGTGGCATGATAATCCGCCCCCCGGACTTCGTCGGGACTCCTCGAAGAACCATTTAACGAGGCGAGGGCGAGAACCGTGTATCTGAGCCGGATACTGCGGCCGTTCTCGCGTTGCGAGGGGTTTCGGTCGATGTGCTAACATGCTGTCTGACAAAAAAAGGCCGCAAAATATCTGTGTGAGAATGCTGGAGGGGGCCATCTACACGGTCGATGAGGTCAGTGATCTGCTGGGCATCCCCCGCCCGACCCTCTACCGCTACTTGAGGGAGTACTCCATCCCCCACCTGCGGAGAGCGGGCAGGATCTCCATCCCCGAGGACTCCTTCGACCGTATCCGGGAGGCCAGGGACCTGCACAAGGAGGGCCTGGGGACGGAGTCCGTAAGGCGGCAGCTGCGCGAAGGAAGGGGCCCCGACACCGGGGAGCTGGATCGCAGGTTGGACAGCCTCCACGAGACCCTGGAGAACCTTCGAGGAGACTTGCGGGAGAGACCGGCCACGGACCAGGTCGCCCTCTCCCCCACCTTGCGGACCATCCTGGCGCGCCAGAGCCTGCTCATCTCCGCGATGTTCAACCTGACCGGGATGGTCGAGGATCTGCTGCTCGCCAGCGGCAAGCGTCGCAAGCCCGCCTTCGACGACGTGAACGTGGGGCTGGACGGACCGCTCCCGGGGAGCCCGGCGAGAGATCGACCCGCGATCCCGGTGTCGGCGACGACCGTCTCGGCGACGGTTCTTGCCCCTGAGGCTCCAGCCCTCCCGGGACGCCCCACCCGCTTCGGAGCCCTGGGCCGCCGCAGACGGCGCGGCGCCCTGGCCCTCCTCTCGCTGCTGGTGGTGGGGCTCTTCCTCGCCTGGGCCGTTCCGGCCCTGATCGGCACCGGCGGCCGCGAAACCTCGGCGAACAGGGCCACGCAGACGCCGGGCCAGCCCCCCGGCGAGACGCCCTCCGGAGCCGAAGACCCGAAGGCCATAGTCGGCGAGACGACCTCGGCCGAAGAGACCACCGCGCGAGGTGCCCCGGAGCAGGCGCCGGCGGAGAGCACCACGCAGGCGGAGGGTACTACGCAGGCCGCCGATCCCGAGCCTGAAGCGAGCATCCCGGTCCCCGACGTCTCGGGCCGGAGGATGGGAGAGGCGGCCCAGATCCTCTCCGACGCCGGGCTTGAGGTGGCCTATATCAGGGACGAGGCGAGTAGGGAGGAGCCCGAGACCATCATCGGCACGATACCGGCCGCCGGGACCTCGGTCAGGTCGGGAACGCCGATGACCCTGAGGGTCAGCGTCGGACCGCCCCAGACTCCACCCGTAACGCGCAGCGCCAGCGCCGGTGCTTCGTCCAGCGCGTCGGCGAGCGCCAGCGCATCGGCCAGCGCGTCAGCAAGCGCACCGGCCACCGCATCGGCTAGTTCGTCAGCCGGCGCCTCCGCCAGCGCCTCGACCAGTGCTTCCGCGAGCACCTCTGCGAGCGCGTCCGCCGGGTACGCGAACTGAGACAAGCGGGGAGTCTTTAGGGAAGCTAAGTCGGCGGAGTGTCACTTAATAGGAGACGAGCAGGCGGACGCCGACGAAGACCAGCATGACGGCGAGCACAGTCTTGAGCGGCTTGCCGGGCAGCCAGGGGGCGATGCGGCTTCCGACGAGGACGCCGGGGATGCCGCCGAGGAGGAGAGATCCGGCGAGCCCGAAGTCCACGTTGCCCTGGGTCATGTGGGCGAGCCCAACGACGAGCGAGAGCACAGTGGCGTGGGCGATGTCGGTCCCGACGACGATTGCCGGGACGAGCGGGTAGAGGAGCAGGAGGATGACGGCCATAACGCTGCCTGAGCCGATGGAGGTCAACCCCACCAGGTAGCCTCCCATAGCGCCGAAGACTACCGTGTAAACGCGGCGCCTCCTGCTCATGCGGGACTTGCCGTCCCAGACCCCGGGCCTCGGGGTATCGGCCTCTTCCTGGTCGGGCACAAAGTAGTTGCGGTAGATCAGGGACGCCCCCACCAGAACGAGCGTCAGGGCGATGATGTTGATCATGAGGCCCTCGAGCCGCGCGGGGTCGAAGAAGTGCTCCATCCACTCCAGGGTCGCGACCCCCAGCAACCCCGCGGGGATGCTCCCCAAACCCAGGAACAGGGCTACCTCCAGGTTCACCGAGCGCTGACGGTAGTGCTGGACCGAACCGGTCAGCTTGGTGAGGGTGGCGAAAACCATGTCGGTCCCTACCGCCGTGGCAGGGGGTACGCCCACCACCGTCACCAAAAAAGGCGTCATGAGGGAGCCACCACCCACCCCCGTTAGGCCGACCAGAAAGCCGACCAGCAGGCCGAAGAGGGTGGGGGCGACGTCCACTGTGCTCTAGGCCCGGTTGAGGGCCTCTACAGGCTCGAGGTAGCCGTACTCCTCGAGGTAGGAGACCACCCTGCGGGCGCTCTCCTGGGCCGTCTCCTCGTCCGTCTTTATGTGCAGCTCGGGGGCGACCGGCGGCTCGTAGGGGTCGGAGACGCCAGTGAACTGCGGTATCTCCCCGCTGAAGGCCTTCTTGTAGAGGCCCTTCACGTCCCGCTCGGCGCACACCTCCAACGGGGCGTCAACGAAGATCTCGACGAAGTCCTCACCGATGTTGCGCCTGACCTGGTCGCGCACCTCCTTGAAGGGCGAGATCGCGGACACGATCACGGCCACCCCGTTGCGCGTCAAGAGGTCGGCCACGAACCCGATCCTGAGGACGTTGGTGTCGCGGTCCTCCCGCGAGAAGCCCAGGCCCTTGGAGAGGTTGGTCCTTACGATGTCCCCGTCCAGGACCTCTACCTTACCGAACCTCTGCCGGAGTTCCTTCTCCACTATCTCGGCTATGGTAGTCTTGCCCGCCCCGGAGAGCCCGGTGAACCACAAAGTGAACCCGCGGCCGACCCTCGTCCCGTACTCCATTGCTACAACTCCTTTATTTATTAGCTACTTGGTGTTGCTAGTTTAACGTTTTTTAACAATCTTGCTAATTTGTCCTTTGCCCCTTTATGAGCACCTCGATGACCTCGGGGCGGGAGAACTCGGGCGGCGGGTACTCGCCCCGTGCGAGCATCTCGCGGACCTTCGTGCCGCTGATAAAGACGTGGTTCTCCTTGCCATGGGGGCAGGTCTTGGTGGTTGCCATCCCCTGGCACTGGAGGCAGAAGAAGGCGTGCTCGAAGAAGAGGGGGGTGAGCCCTATCTCTCCTTCCTCGAACTCGTCGAAGATGTGCTGGGCGTCGTAGTCGCCGTAGAACGGCTTGCCGCTCGAGTCCTTGCCCGGTCCGGCGTGGTCGCGGCCCACTATAAAGTGGGTGCAGCCGTAGTTCTTGCGGCAGACGGCGTGGAAGATCGCCTCGCGCGGTCCCCCGTAGCGCATCGCCGCCGGGAAGACCGCGAGCAGGGTCCTGTCCTTCGGGTAGTAGCGCTCAAGGATGGTCTCGTAGGAGCGCATCCTCACGTCCGCGGGGATGTCCTCGGATCGGGTCTCCCCCACGAGCGGGTTCAGGAGCAGGCCGTCGACTATCTCGAGGGCGCTCTTCTGGATGTACTCGTGCGAGCGGTGGACGGGGTTGCGGGTCTGGAAGCCTACTACCCGCTTCCAGCCCTTCTCGGCGAAGACCTGGCGCAGCTGGCGCGGCGTGTAGTGGTACTCGGGGAACGGCTTCGGGTTCGGGTCGTCAACTAGCAGCGTGATCTCCCCGCCAAGCAGTACGTCCTCCTGGCGGTAGACGGCGGCCACGCCCGGGTGCTCGTCGCTGGTGGTCCCGAAGACTTCTCTGGCCTCGCGCTCCTTGTCGTAGGAGTAGCGGTCCTCGACCGCCATGGTCGCGAGCACGCGTCCGACGCCGTCGGTGAGGGCTATCTCCTCGCCCTCGGCTATACCGCCGGCCTCCTCCTCGCTCACGGAGAGCGTTATGGGCAGGCTCCAGACCAGGCCGTTAGCGAGGTGCATCGTCTCGACGACGCTATCGTAGTCCTCCTGCACCATAAAGCCCGTAAGCGGCGAGAAGACACCGGTGGAGATCATCTCGAGGTCGGAGAGGGATCTTGGGCCAAGGGCTACCTTGTTCAAGGTCTCGGCCCTCTCCAGTAGCTCCGCGCGCCGCTCCTCGGGGGCCATGCGGTCTACGAGTTCGCCGCCGTGGGGGGCTATGGCAGTATGCTCTGTGCTGACGTTCATCTGTCTACCTCCGCGAGATTAGTCTGCGTTTGTGATGCCGGAAGCCTGCGCGACACGCGGCCGGCGAGGCCGGCCGCGCAGTGGTCCCAGGGACGCTCGCCGACCACCCAGAGCCTGAGCTCGCCGGCGTAACCGCGCGCTATCTCCTGAAAGCGGCCGCGTCCCATGCCGGCCTCCTCGAGCCCCTCACCCCACTTATCCCAAAAGAGACCCGAGACGAAGGCCGCGTCGCTTATAACGCGGGCCCCCTCCTCGGGAGAGTGCTCGAGTAGGGTGCGGATCTCGGCCCGGAGCCGTGTCGGCTCCTCGGGCAGGGTGAGTGTCTTTTGCGCGTCTTCCAATCAGTACCTTACTGCTTCGTGCTCGACCGGGGCACGGTCCGTCCCGGCGTAGTCGTTCAGGTGATCCTCGTAGTCTATGAACATGGGAGCGTCGGGGTCGAAGGCCCGCTTGAGGCTGTTAAAGGCCACCCTCTTGTCCAAGCCGTCAAGCTTATCCAAAGCCTGCGGTTTGTCAAGGGGACGGAGCTCCAGGCCTTCGCGGACGCTCTCGAAGGCGGCTAGGCCCTCCTCGCTGCGGATCAGGACGCTCGAGTAGCCGTCGGCGCTCCCGACGCTCCCGACGGAGATGTCCGCCGCGTGCCCCATAAAGTCAGCGCACTCGTCGCAACCCTTGAGGGCCGCGCCGTGGAAGTCCCTGATGGGCTCCTCGAAGATGGACTCGCCCTCGAGGTCCTGCACGATCATCTTGCCCCGGATGATGTCGACCCTGCCTACGTCGTCGAGGTCGACCCCCCTCTTGTCCCGGATCTCCTCTAGCATCAGCTTCTCGTAGTTGAAGCTCTTGGTGCAGAGGAGGGCTATGGTCAGGGTGATGGCCTCGACCTTCGAGGTGCCCCAGGTCCAGGGCCTGGCCTGCATGGCCTTGATGCCCTCGATCTCGCACGGCGTCCCGACCACCGCGATGCGCGGGTTCGGCGGCAGGTCGTAGCCCTTGAAGTCAACGTGCCCGAGCGCGAGCGTCTGGTTGTAGAAGCTCCCGGCGCACTCGCGCACCTCTTCCGGCGTCCTCGCCAAGAACGCCTCGCCCTTCCAGCGCTCGGTGGCGCTCTCCCGCGCCAGGAGCGCCCCGTCGATCTCGCCGGCTTCGAGGAGCGAGATCAAGAGCGCGCTCACGAACCCGCCGTCCTGCACGCCTTCTATCTTCTGCCTGACGCGGGCCGTGTAGCTCTCCTCGACCCGGCCGATGCCCTCGATGCTGCCGTGGCCGTTGCCGGTGATCTTCCAGGTCGACTCGTACTGCAACCCGCCGCGCGGACAGAAGTCCCAGCAAAGCGAGCAGCCGGTGCACATCTTGACTAGCTGGGGCAGGTCGTCCTCGCCGATGCCGATGGAGTCCGTCGGGCAGGCAGCCACGCACACGCCGCACTGCACGCAGCGATCGGCGTCGATAACTGCCTTCTCAAGATCCCAGAACCAGACCTTGCCCGGGGCCTCGTCGATGTCGTTCATCATGTCCCTGATGTCGAAGCCCGCCACTACGAGACCACCCCGCTCTCTACCGGCTTGCGCAAGATTTGCCTGAGCTCCCCGTTCTTCTTGCGCCGCGCCCACTCGTGGAAGCGCTCCCCGTCCCGCCGCTCCTCCTCGAAGCGCTCGAAGACGGCGACGAGCGCGTCGGGCACCTCGTCGGTAGGCCTAGCACCCTCGACCCAGTCGATAAACGCCGCGTCCTTGCCCAAAGAGCCGCCCAAGCCTATGTCCACGCCCTCGACGATGGCGCTCCTCGTCTTCGCCGTCTCGCCGCGGAACCCGATGTCCCCGATCTGGGGCTGGGCGCACGAGGCCGAGCACCCCGAGAAGTGCATCCTAACTGCCTCCTGCCCCACCTCCCCGACCCGGCGGTCCATCTCCCTGGCCCACTCCACGGCCCTGACCTTGGTCTCGACGATCCCGAAGCGGCAGAACTCGCTCCCGGTGCAGGCGACCACCCCGCGCTCGAAGGCCCCGGGGTTCGGGGAGTACCGTTTCAACAGCGGCTCCGCGAGGAGGTCGTCGACGCGGCCTTCGGGGACGCCGGTTATGACCAAATTCTGGTCGGTAGCGAGCCGAACCTCGGCCCCGTACTCTTCGGCGAGCCTCCCCGCCTCCTCGAACTGCTCCCCGCTCATCCTCCCGACGGGGACGTTGAGGCCTACGTAGTAGAGGGCGGTTCGCGAAGCGCCCCTATCCTTCTGCGAATGGACACCCACGTGGTCGCCGCGGTAGCGCTTGGTGAGGTCCTCGCCGGCGGGCGTGAGGAAGACCGAGACCCGCTTTTGCAGCTCCTCGCGGAACGCCTCGGGCCCTAGCTCCTGGACCAGGTAGCGCATCCGGTTGGTCCAGCGGTTCTCCCGGTTGCCGAGCTCGCCGAAGACCTGGGCTATGCCGCGCGTGATCTCGACCGCCTCCTCGGGACGAACGAAGACGTCTATGTCCGAAGCCATCCGCGGGCCGTCGGAGAGCCCGCCGCCCACGCGCAAGTTGAAGCCTAGCGTGCCGTCTTCGAGGCGGGCAGGGAGCATCCCGACGTCGTTGATCTCCGCCTGCGCGCAGTCTTCGAGGCAGCCCGTGACGCTCATCTTGAACTTCCGCGGCAGGTTTGCGTACTCGCGGTTGCCCGTGAAGTACGCGCTTATCGCCTGCGCCACGGGGTAGGCGTCTATGACCTCGTCGTGGCCTAAGCCCGAGACCGGGCAACAGAGCACGTTGCGGGCGGAGTCGCCGCAGGCCTGCACGGTGGTGATGCCAGCCTCCTCGAGCCGATCCCAGATCTCGGGCACGTCCCGCATCCGGATCCAGTGCATCTGAACGTCCTGGCGGGTGGTGAGGTCGAGAAAGTTGTTGCCGAAGTGAGGGTTCGGTATCGGCCCGCGCGCAAAGTCCGTCGCTATCCTGCCGACGACCTTGGCCTGATGCGGCGTCAGGACCCCGCCAGGTACCTTCACCCGCATCATGAACGCGTCCCCGCCCTGCTTCTGCGGGTAGATGCCGACCCACTTGAGCCGCTCGACCTCGCCGGGGACCGCGTCCATCGCGGCCAGGTCCTTCGAGTAGGTCTCTATTATGGCCTGGCGCACCTCGAGGGGGTGGCGCTCTAGCTTGATCTTCTCTACTTTGTTGAGGGTCTGGCCCTCTCTTAGGAACTTCAAGGTCAGAAGCTGGTCGGTTCGGCCTTGCCGTTCGCCCAGTGGATGCCGCACTCGGTTTTGTCCAACCCCGACCAGCGCCCGGCCCTTGGGTCCTCGTCGTGGTGGACCGGCCGGGTCTGCGGCTCGCAGCCGATGCTCTTGTAGCCCTGGTGCAAGAGCGGGTTGACCGGCACGTCGTGCTTCTCGACGTAGGCCCACACCTGCTCGTCCGTCCACGAGGCGAGAGGAGCTATCTTGGCGGCCCCGTAGCGGTCCTCCCAGGCCACGATCCTGGTGCCGGCCCTCTGGGGCGTCTGAACCCGCCGGATGCCGGTCATCCACGCGTCGTAGCGCTCAAGAGCCCTCTGGAGAGGCTCTATCTTGCGGATCTGGCAGCAGAGGTTGGGGGTGCAGGTGCGCATCTGCTCGCCGTAGCGCTCGACCTGCTCCTCGACGGTGAGCGCGGGCCGCAAGACCTCGACCGGCAGCTTGTAGCGGCGCATGACCTCCTCGCGGAACTCGGCGGTCTCCTTGAAGATAAAGCCAGTGTCGATGGTGAGGACCGTAACGTCCTTGGTGACCTTGGAGATCATGTCGAGGAGAGCCATCCCCTCGCCACCCCCGAACGAAGCCGAGAGCGCGAGCCCGTCCCCGTAGGTGTCAACCGCCCACTCTATTATATCCCTGGGGTCGGCCCCCTCCAGGTGCTCACTCGCCCGCCCGAGCTGCTCGGGACCGGGTAATATCGTTTTATTACGCTGCGAACGCAGGGCTTCGGGCATCGCGCTCCTCCGATGAGATCTTTGACTACGAAAGGGGATGGATCAGGCGCGCACGCTACATCGAGCGCCCGTACAGGGGACCCGAGAGATCGGCCCCGCCGCTTTACCCCGCGTGCCTTGCAACTCCATGTGCCGGATACTAAGCGCCGAACACCAATACGTCAACAAAAATCCGATAACTTTTATCGGAATTACAGAAATTTCCTCCGATCGCGCGTTCAATTCTTCTTTTTGGCGGGGCTGGTCTCTTCGAGGCCCGGCTCTGGGCCGTCGTGGCGGATGGCGCGGGCGTAGAGCAGGAGGGCCGGGGAGAGGATGAGGGCGGCGAGGGTGAGGGCGCTCCTCACCCCTGCGAGGTTGCCGACGGCCCCGATGACGGGGCCTGCGGAGGCCTCGCCCAGGGCGCCAGCCTGGCTGCCCATCGAGATCACGGTCGCCCGCACTCTAGGGTCGAGGCCCTCGTTGAGCCACGTCAGGTACAGCGGCTCGGCGAGGGTGCGCACGAGGCTGGCGAACCAGAACGCCGCGAGCGCTATGGCGAAGCTCCCGGCGAGCGCGAAGGCGAGCATCCCGGCTATGGTGAGCGCGTTCAGGACGAACAGGAGGCGCGCGGCCACGGCGGCGTCTCCGACGTTCAGGTTGCGGCCCAGGATCTCGGCCGCGACGTAGCTCAGGACCAGGGACCCGGCGCTGATGACGCCGAACCACACGACAGGGTCGAGGCCGCCGAGCCAAGGGAGCCCGAGCCCGTCCAGAAAGTGCTTGGCGTAGAGCCTGTCGAAACCCTCCTGGGACATGCCGGTGAACACTGCGACGGCGAGCAGCATCAACAGTACCGGGCGGGCGCGCACGAGCCGGACGCCGCCGCGCGCCGTGGCCCTCGCCTGCTGCAGGGAGGAGCGGCCCTCCCTTGGCGAGGGGCGGAAGTTGCGCTCGGGCATTACGAGGAACAACGCCAGGCCGAGCGCGACGGTCAGGGCGCCGCCGACGAGCAGCGGCAGGTTGAGGGCGACGGTGGCGAGTAGAACGCTCCCGCCCGCGCCGAGCAGGGAGCCGAGGTAGTCCGCCTGCTCGCCGCGCAGGTACACCCGGCCCAGGTCCCGCTCCGGGGCTTCGTCCGCGATCCAGGCTTCAAGGGCGCCGCTTATAAAGGTGTAGCCCACCCCCCACACCGCCTGGGCGGCCAGCACCGCCGCGAAGGTGGGGACCGCGCCCTCGAGGGCGAAGCCGAAACCCATGAGCAAGAAGCCCGTAATGACCGACCTGCGCCGCCCGTAGGTGTCGGCCAGGACGCCGGTCGGCACCTCGAAGATAAGTACCGCCACCTCGAGCGCCGTCCCGAGCAGCACGAGGCGCAAGGGGTCGAGCTCGACCACCTCTATCCTGTAGACCGAGGCGACGGTGGCCCACAGCATGAAAAACAGCGCGAAGGCGCCCTTGATCCCCAGGTACACAGGGTATGGTCTGAAGTAGCTCAAGGATTCCTGCTTTCTTACGGCGCCCTTCGCGAGCCTTATGATCCGGCGAGGGCGGGACCCCACCGGCCCGCGAAACGCCTAGCTTCGGGCGACCGCCCGCGGCGCAGGCAGCGCGAACCGGTCTCCGAGATTGCGGGTGCGCGGCGGTAGGGGGGCCGTGGGGATCACGGTCCTCCGTTTCGGTCTACGCCGCCTGCTAAAGAATTAACATCCCGCGCATCGTACCCCGGTTGCGCCTACGGCGTCAAGGAAGCCCATCCGCCCTCGGACCTCCTCGACCCGCGATAAGGAGCGACCGCCTCAAGGGCCTTGCAGCGGGCGCTCGTAGCGCACGATCGGCTCGCCGAGTTCCCCGCTCTCCGGATGCCCGCTACTGACGAAACCGCGGCCCGCGTAGAGGGCAGCCGCCCGCGGGTCGGCGGCGTGCGTCCAGAGCTGGGCGCGCCCGTAGCCGCGCGACCTGGCCTCCGCGAGCGTGGCGTCGAGTAGACGCCCGCCTATGCCCCCACCCCAGCGTTCGGGCAAAACGAAGACCATCTGGACGACGCAGAGCTCGCGCGGTCTTGAAGTCGCCGGTGTCGCCAGCGACATGCCGACGATCTCCCCGCCGCAATCGGCCACGAACAGGAACGCCCCGGGCCGCCGCGTGTAGCCGCGCACCCGCCTCTCGGTAACTGCTCCTATCGGCTGGCCGCCGCGGCGGGCGGTCTCGGCCGCGCGCCACACCGAGAGCGCGGGGCCAAGATCCTCGAGACGCCCTTTGCGTATGACCGCGTCGTTCACGGCGGATGGTCCTTTCGGCTCGCGTTTCTACCCCGCGCGGCGGTGCGAGTACGACCCCCCGCCCGGTAGGCCGTCTCGCGGTCCACCCGCCGCGGGAGGGCCTACCGGAACATATCCCTCTCGGGGGGCATGAGGAGGTCCTTCCCGGTGCCGGGGGCCGGGGTATACGGGTAGCCGCGCACGATGGCCAGCGGAACGCGGTCGGTCTTGCCCATCACCAGCTCGGCGGCCGCGGCGAGCTCGTCGGCGATGGCGAGGACGCTCGCCTCCATGGGGTAGCCGTAGGGGTCCCTCTCCCCGCGGTAGTCCGCGACGGGGTCCATGCCGGCGACGCCTATGGCGACGTCGGTGATGCCGTGGCGCCAGGCCCGCCCGAAGGAGTCCGAGACGACTACGGCGACCTCCACGCCCAGGCGGTCGGCGAGCGCCTCGCGCAGCCTCGCGGCGGAGGCGTCGGGGTCAAGGGGCAAGAGGCAGACTGTGTCGTCGCCTGGGACGTTCGAGGCGTCGACGCCGGCGTTCGCGCAGACAAAGCCGTGGTGGGTCTCGGAGATCACGATGCCCCGGTCCATGCGGACGATGCGCCGGCTCTCCCTGAACACCACCTCGATCTGGCGCGGGTCCTTCCCGTGGCGGGCCGCGTAGCCCTTCGCGAGCGCGGAGGGCTCGACCTCGCGGAGGTCCACGAGGCGGCCCTCGGCCTTGCTTACTATCTTGTGCGTGACCACGAGGACGTCGCCGGAGCGAAGGTCGCGCCGCGCGGCTTCAGAGATGAGAGCGGAGAGGTCGTCGCCGGGACGGACCTCGGGGAAGCCCTCGATCCCCAGCACCTCCAACCCCCTCACGGGTGGGGCATCCCCGTCTGCTCGAGGCGCCTCAGGTCCCCGGCCGTGTCCAGATCAAAGGCCAGGTGGGAGCGTTCGCAGACCCGCACTTCGAGGCCGCGCGCCCGGGCCGCCCCAAGGTGCGCCTCGAAGCTCTCAGGCCCGAAGAGGAAGGGCAGGGCGTCGGGGGGACGGAGCAGGAGCGCGTTCGTCCCGGAGCGGGCGCCGTCCGGCGCGAGCACCAGGCCAGGCCCATCACCGGCGGCCTCGAGCACCGCCCCGACGTCCTCCCCGTCGAGGAGCGGCAAATCGGCCGGCAGGACGAGCAGCGCCGAAGCCCCACCGGCCAACGCTCGGGCGCGGCCTTCCTCGAGTGCCGGGTTTAGCCCAACGCTCCTCTGCACCAGCGGCACGGCGCCGCGGCTCGCCGCCTCGCCGAGCACCACCGGGTCGGGGCTGACGACGCAGACGTCCCCGACCCCGGCCTCCTTCAGCGCCCTGACGACGCGCCCCATCATGTAAAGGGTCAGCCCGGCCCTGGCGCCGGGGTTGAGGATAGGGGCGAGCCGGCTCTTGGTCCCGGCCAGATCCTTGACCGGCACTACCGCGAATACGTCCGCCGTTTCGCTCATCCCGCCGCCAGCCCAGCCCCGAACTCTACGACCTCGCGCGCGAGGCGCGCCCTGTCCTGAGCACCGCGCATCACCGAGTCCGTCGCGAGAACTTGCATCCCGAGGGCCTCGACGCCGGCCCGCTCCTCCACGTCCACGCGGTCGATGACCATCCCGTCCACGAGCCCTTCGTAAATTGCGGCGACGCCCGCGGCGGAGACCTCGTGTCCGAGCGAGGCCAGCATCCTGTCGGCCGGTCCCTTGAGCGCCCTTCCGCCCACGATGGGGCTGACGGCCACTTTCGGGGCCGACGAGGACGCGAGGGCCTCTCTCATCCCCGGTAGCGCGAGGATAGGGCCGACGCTCACGATGGGGTTGGAGGGACAGAAGACGACGACGTCGGCGGCGGCCAACGCCTCAAGAACGGCGTCCGTCGGCCTGGCTTCCCCGACGCCCCGCAGCTCGACGCCGAGCACCTCGTCCCTCTGGCCGCGGCGCACGAAGTACTCCTGGAACTCGAGGAGGCCGGCCGGCGTCTTCAGCACCGTCGAGACCTCTTCGTCGCTCATGGGCAGGACGGCGCTCCGTACACCCAAGGAGCCCGAGAGGGCGCCCGTAACGGTAGTCAGCGTCTCCCCGGCGCGCAGCCGGGCCGTCCTAAGGACGTGGGTCGCCAGGTCCCGGTCGCCTAGCAGAAACCAGGTGTCCTCCCCGTAGCGGGCGAGCATGCCAAGGGCGTCGAAGGACTCGCCGGCGAGGCCCCAGCCGGTCTCGGGGTTGGAGATCCCGGCGAGCGTGTACATCACCGTGTCGAGGTCGGGGCAGATCCGCAGTCCCCAGAGATCGAAGTCGTCGGCCGTGTTCACGACCACCGTGAGGGCCCCCGGCGCCACCACCTCTTGCAACCCGGCCGAGAGCTTCGCGCCGCCGACCCCGCCCGCGAGCGCGCACACCCTCATCGGGCCCCGGCTCCGACGACGATCCTAGCCGGCCGCGACATCTTCCCCGCCGGAGCGCCTGACGGCGTAGTTGGTGATGGCGAGGATGCTGAGGGCGTCCGTGATCCTGCCGTCAAGCGCCATCTCCAGGGCCTCCTCGAAAAGGACCCGGCGCACGCCGAGGACCTCCGTGCCCTCCGGCTGCCGCTCGCCGGGGATGAGCCCGGTGGCCAGGAACCACACCCCGTACTCGTTCGCGACGGAGTTCGAGAGGTAGGTCTCCCCGAGCCTTCGCCAGCGCGTGGCCTCGAACCCGGTCTCCTCTTTAAGCTCGCGCTGGGCGGCGTGCAGGGGGTCCTCGCCCTCGGGGCATCCACCCTCGGGTATCTCCCACGAGTATCGCTCCAGCGGGTAGCGGTACTGACCGACCAGGTAGACGTGGTCGTCCTCGATGGGCAAAACGCCGACGGCGATGTTCTTGTAGTCGACGACGCCGTAGATGCCGGGCTCGCCGTCGGGCCGGATCACCCGGTCCTCGCGCACGGAGATCCAGGGGTTCTCGTAGACCCGCCTCGACCCGAGCGTCCGCCACGGGCTCTGCGCCTCGCCTCGCGTCACGGCGCCTCCGGGCGAGAACTCCGCAAGGCCGCCTCCAGACGCCCATCGAGCTTCTCGAGAAGCGTCGCTGGGACGAACTCTTCCCCGTGCCTCTCCGACAAAGTCGCCATCATCTCCCCGCCCCACTCCCAGGCGGCGAGGTAAGC
>JADDPU010000518.1 GCA_016781725.1 Rubrobacter sp.
CTCCTCGCAGACCACGTAGTGGACCCTGTCGGCGGGGATGAGCCACTGCCGGCTCGCCTGGGAGGTGATGCGCAGGGGACGGTTCTGCTGCAGGCTGTCGGAGATCTCCGAGAGAGCGCTATCGGCGTCCTGCTGGTTTTCGTACACGCCGTAGCGCATCCGGGGCAGGGTGTAGCCGACGGTCGAGCCCGTGTGGGCGCCGGGAGCCTGGTCGCGGCCTGCCTGGGCCCACTCCTCTTCCTCGTCCTGCTGGGGGTGCTTGCCCGGGTCGACCAGCCAGACGATCACGCTGTACGCCATTCCGACTCCTCTCTGAGCTCGCTCTTCATACGGAAGCATGTTTTACCCGTAGCGGCCGGCTTCATGCGTCCGCGGCAACAAGAAGGGCGGGATCCCGAAAGATCCCGCCCCGGTGTGGTGAGTTCTGGCCTGGAGCTCAGTCCGAGCGGGTCTCGAGCCAGCTGCCGACCTTGGGCCAAAGGCCCCGCTTGGCGCCGCGCCCCGTCATGAGGCCGACGTGGCCGGCGTCGAGGACGAAGAACTCCTTGTCCTCGCTGCCTACGAGGTTCATCGTCGCCTCGGCCTGCGGGAGGGTGCAGATGTGGTCCTTCTTGCCGGCGATGTTGAGCAGCGGGACTTTGATATCGGAGAGGTTCACGCGGCGTCCGCGCAGCACGATCTCGCCCTTGGCGAGCTTGTTTTGCTGGTAGAACTCCGTGATCCACTGCCTGAACGCGGCACCCGGGAAGGGCGGCCCGTCGTTGACCCACTTGTTCATGGCGAGCCAGGTCTCCATCGGCTTCTCTTCGAAGATGCGCTCCCACATGTTGACGTAGGTGCCTACGTAGTTGGTGACGGGCTTTAGCATCCTGTTGCCGGTGTCGATGAGGTCGCCGGGGATGTTGCCGAAGGCGTCGGCGAGTAGGCCTGCGTTCATGTACTTCTCGCTAGTGAAGAGGCTGTAGAGCCCCATCTCGCCCTCGGGGAACTCTACGGGGGCTGTCATCAAAATAAGGTTCTTGAGGCCCTCGGGGAAGAGCGAGGCGTACATGGCGCTCATAGTGCCGCCCATGCAGTAGCCGAGCAGGGTGTACTCGTCCGAGCCAGAGTGCCTCAATACCTTCTTGACCACGCGCGGGAGGTAGTCGAGGACGTAGTTCTCGAAGGTCAGGTCCTTGTCCTCATCGCCCGGGATGCCCCAGTCGAGCATGTAGACGTCGTAGCCCTCGCCGACCAGATACTCGATAAAGCTGTTGCCGGGCATGAGGTCGAGGATGTAGGGCCGGTTGATGAGCGCGTAGACCATCAGGATCGGCACCGAGTGGCGCTTCTCGGCGTTGGGGGCGTAGTGGTAGAGGCGGGCCTTGTTCTTGGTCCAGATCGTCTCCTTGGGCGTCTGGCCGGTGTCGGCCTGGGCGCCCTCGACGACGATCCTCATGCCCCTTGAGTACTTGTCGAAAAAGTTCTCTACGTCCGAGGGGACGACGCCCTCCTGGGAGGTCGACAACTCGCCGTAGTTTGCAGTCTCGGTCATCTAGCCCTCCCCCTTCTTTCTCACGTCGTCGACGGTGATCCTGCCGTCCGCGCCCGTCCCCTCGACGGTAGCGAGGTCGACACCCAGCTCCCGCGCCTTGCGCTGCGCCGCGTCGGTAGCCTCGACGGCCGCGGACCCGTTGGTGTTCTCCCTGGCGTTGCCGTTCTCAAGCGCGGCGAGCAGCCGGTCGAGCTTGCCCTCAACCCGGTCGAGGCGCCGCTCGAGGTTCTGTACGGACTCGGCGGTGGCCGGCGTGGCGTAGCCGAACTCGAAGTCTTCCAGTACCTCCTCGATCCTGTCCACCTTGTCCTCGAGGTTGACGACGAGGCCGGCGATCCTGGTTATGTCGGAGCGGACGGGGAGCTGGAGGTTCTTGAGGTACTCCTCGGAGTTGCGCCTGAAGACCTTGTAGAAGCTGGCGTAGCTCTGGAGGAAGCGGCTCGAAGGCTCGAGGAACTCCTCGCGCTCGATGAGGTCCCCGACAAAGTTGGAGAAGGGACCGCTCGTGGCGTTGTACCACTGCGCGGCGAGCTGCAAGGGATCGGTCGGCGGCGCGCCCGCAGCCAGCAGGTTGTCCCGCGCCTCCTCGAGCATCTGGGTCCAGCGCGGCAGTACCTCCATCGCGTTCTGGCCGAGCTCGGCACCCCTGCGCCAGGACTCGCCCGCGCTCTCGAACCACCGCCGCCACACGTCCTGAACGCCCGGGTTGCCGTAGACCGGCTCGGGGGCGGCCCCGATCATCCGCTCCTGCAACCCGCTCATCGCCCCGAACCACCGGCGGTAGACCCCGGTGGGGTCCAGATAGTTCTCCCGGCCGCCGTCAGCCGCAACAGACCACATCCTGGTCCCCGACTCCAACCACCGCCGCCAGAGCTCGGTGGGGTCCATGCCGGACGCCACCCCTCTCTCTTCTGCCAACCGATAACCTCCTCACCGTAAGCGGTGCGTAGATCGCCAGCCGCGACGACCGATGGGACGCGGCTAGAACACTCGTCGGGCAGATTATACCTGTTTATGAAACTTATGTGTTAACGGCACATACCAGAGGCCCGGCGGCTTTCTCCCCGGTCGCCTGGCGACCCAGGCGAGGACCCGACCGCCCGGCCGGGGGCGAGGAGCTGTCCGGTCTCTCGGCCCGACCCGCCGAAGTGACGCCTGCTGCGGTACCCGCCCAGCCTTCGATGGCTCCGAACCCCGGGCACCGACCTCCGAGAGACGTCCCTGCCGGCAAGCTACACGGCTCGCGTAGCGCCCGTCTCGCGACCGCGCTACCATGCCATCATGCCGGGGGGCGGCGAAGGGGAGGATCCAACGCGATAACCACAACGGCGGACGCCGGGGGGTCTCTCCCGGGCAAGATGTGTATGGTAGGGCGAGGAGAAGGGGCCAGGAGGAACCGCATGGGTGATCACAGCGCAACGGACCGCTACGGACCGTCGGAGAACCGGTAGGAATGGAAGACCGGGGAACCTACCGGGGCTGGCCGCGCGTAGTGGCCGTCGTCGGGGCCGGCACCATGGGCCTCGGCGTGGCCGAATGCTTCGCCGCCGCCGGCATGGGCGTGCGCCTCGTGGACGCGACGCAGGACCTCACCCGCCGGGCGAAGGAGCGGCTCGTACAGCGCGCCCGCGGACACGTCAGGGCGGGGCTGCTGGCGGAGGAGGCGGCAAGAAGGGTAGAGGCGGTAGAGACCAAGGACGGCGCGGAGGAGGCCGCCTCCGGCGCGGAGCTCGTCTTCGAGGCCGTGCCTGAGGATCTCGGGCTCAAGCGCGACACTCTGGGCGCCTGCTCCGGGGCCGCTCCGCCGGAGGCCGTCGTCGTCTCCAACACCTCCTCGCTCCCTATAAACCGGCTCTCCGAGTTCGTGGAGGGCCCCGAGCGCTTCTGCGGGATGCACTGGTTCAACCCGCCGGAATGGACCCCCGGGGTAGAGGTGATACCGGCCAGGGCGACCTCCGAGAAGACCATCGAGCGCGTCGTGGAAGCCCTGCGGGGGATAGGGAAACGTCCGGCCGTCGTCGGCGACGGGCCGGGGTTCGTGGCGAACCGGCTCCAGACCGCGCTCTTCCTCGAGGCTGTCCGTTGCGTGGAGGAGGGCCTCGCCTCCCCGAAGGAGGTCGACGAGGTGGTGCGCAGCTGCTTCGGCTTCCGGCTGCCCTTCTTCGGTCCATTCCAGATCGCCGACATGGCGGGCCTCGACGTCTACCAGAGCGTGCTCGGCGTCCTCGAGGAGGGCCTCGGCGACCGCTTCGAGGCGCCCGAGGTGCTGCGGAAGCTGGTCGAACAGGGCCGCACGGGGACCAAGAGCGGGGCCGGTTTCCTCGAGTACACCGAAGAGGAGCGCGACCGGCTCCTGCTCGAGCGCGACCGCCGCTACGCGGCGCTGGGCGGGCTGCTCGAGGAGTTGCCGCCGGTGAGCGCGGGCTCCGAGGGTCCCCCATGATAGACGCCTCCGTCCTAATCGTCGGTGCTGGCGCCATAGGCGGTGTGACGGCCGCGCAGATGGCCGACCGGGTGCGGCGCGTGGCGGTCCTCGACGCCGACGAGGAGCACGTCCGCCTGATGCGCGAGCCGGGCCTCCTGCTCGACGAGCTCGGCGACGAGCGGCGGGTGCGCCTCGACGCCCACGCCGACCCGGCCGCCTTCGAAGAACCCTTCGACTTCGCCCTCGTGACCCTCAAGGCCCCTTACCTCGAAGTCGCCCTGGGGCCGCTGGTCGAGCGCGGTCTGGCCGAGACGTTCGTCTCTTTAGGCAACGGCCTGGTGCAGGACCGGATCGCCGGCCTCGTCGGCGGGGAGAATCTCATCGTCGGAACCGTGGAGTGGGGGGCGACGAACCTCGGGCCCGGGCACCTGGCGCAGACCACACAAGCGCCGTTCGTGATCGGGGAGCCAGAAGGCCCACCACGCGACAGGACCCGCCTGCTCGCCGAGGCGCTGGGGACCGTCTCCGAGGTGCGCGTCACCGAGAACATCCGCGGCCAGGTGTGGTCGAAGCTGCTCGTCAACAGCGCCTTCTCAGGCCTCGGCGCGGTCTCGGGCCTGCTCTACCGCGAGGTCGTCGCCAACCCGGCAGGTAAAGAGGCAGCCCTCGCCCTCTGGCGCGAGGGCTATGACGTCGGGCTGGCGCAGGAGATCCCGCTAGAAGAGGTCTTGGGCGTCCCTGCCGAGGCGCTGGTAGTGCGCGGCCCCGAAGACCGGCAGAGGGCTGACGAAGCTCTGAAGGTGGCCATGGGCTACGCCGGCGCTACCAAGGCCTCGATGCTCCAGGACCTCGAGAAGGGCGCTAAGACCGAGGTTGACGTCATCAACGGCGGCGTGGTCGAGAGGGGCCGGGAGTACGGTGTCCCCACGCCCCTGAACGAGGGCGTAGTCGGGCTGGTGCACGCGATGGAGAGGGGAGAGCGGCGGCCGGGGCCTGACGCGTTCGACGAGCTTGGGGCGCTCTCCGGTTAGGGCCTGTCTGACGGATCTGGCCGTCCGTGCTGGCAGGATAGTAACAGGCGGTATCGAGGACCCTTTAGACGCCATCCGTGCATGTCCCTGTCTAGGGTTGGGCCTCTCCGAGCCCGGCCTCGCGGGCGCGGACCGTTGCCTCCTTGCGGTCAGCGACCTGAAGCTTGTGGAGGATGTTGGAGACGTAGTTGGCCACCGTCTTGGGGCTCAAGGAGAGCAGGCGGGCGATCTCGGCGTTAGAGGCACCCTTTGCCATGAGGTGCAGTATCTCGCGCTCACGGGCGCTGAGGGTAGGGAAAGCCTCTCTGGAGACCGCAGGACGAGCGCTGGTGAGGAACTCGGTAAGACGCGCGGCGATGCTAGGGCCGAAGACCGCGCCGCCGCGCCCCACCGTTGTGGAAGCTGCGCGCTGGAGCGCCCTGGCGTGATCTGCCCGCGAGGTACGCTCCCTGGCAGACCTGCTACGACAGGTTCATCCGCTGACGCAGGGACGGCACCCGGGACCGCTTGCTAGCCCACACCCAGACCAAGAGCGACGCAGTCGGCGAGGTCGAGTGGCTGGTCAGCGTAGAGACAGCACTATCGTCCGGGCGCACCAGCATGCCGCGGGTGCCCGCCGAAGGCCGAGCAAGCAAGACGCAAAAAAAGGGGTCTTTCACCCCGAGGACGAGGCGCTCGGGCGCA
>JADDPU010000553.1 GCA_016781725.1 Rubrobacter sp.
GTGTGCCGTACAATTGATGATGTGGGATACCAGGATTATGGGAGTCGGAGATGGCAGAGGCAATTAGGGACAGCAGGCTCGAGCTGCGGGTTGCCAAGAGCGAGAAAGAGGCGATCGAGCGTGCCGCCGCGCTGAGCGGGAGCAGCACGACGGACTTCGTGCGCAGCACCATGCTCGTAGCCTCCGAACGCGCCGTCCGGGCGCACGAGACGCTCGCGCTAACGAGCGAAGGGGCGGCGGCGTTCGTGGAGGCGATAACGAACCCCCCGGAGCCGAACGAGAACCTGCGAGCCCTTGCCAGGGAGGCGCGGGAGGTTCCGGGGCAGTCGAGGGTTTGATCGCGGCCACAATCCCGCGGTAGAGGCCCGCGGCGGCTTTCTTGGAGACGCCTTACAGGTTCGAGCTGTTCGGAGAGCGGCACAAGCCCCTGAGGGCCTCCTTCTCTTGCGGAGAGGGGGCCCTCGACCAGTATCTGAAGACCCGGGCGCGCAAGGAGATGGACCATCGCATCGCCGTGGTCTACGTGCTCTACGACGAGTCCGAGGGGCGGATCGCCGGTTATTACACGCTCAGCTCCCTGAGCGTCGAACTGCCCGAACACATGAGGAAGGGCCTCGCGAAGTACCCTGCATACCCGGCGACCCTCATCGGACGGCTGGCAGTCGATCAAAGCTACCAGGGACAGGGGCTTGGGAAAAGGATCCTCCTCGATGCCCTGGGACGCGCGCTCGCGGGCTCGCGCACGGTGGCCTCCTACGCTGTGATCACGGACGCCAAGAACGAGCAGGCGCGGGACTTCTACTCGCGCTACGGGTTCGCGCCGTTGTCCACCGCGTGCGGGGGGAACCAACTGTTCCTTCCCATGGGTACGGTCGAAAGGCTGTTCGCCAAGCGTTGACTATTCCGTGTCACGGTCTGCCATGGGATCCGGACCAGGAACCTACACCTCCCCGGCGACCCTCCTTGCCTCCTCTTTCTCGGCGCGTGTGAGATGCAAGTCATTTAGGCGCTCGGAGCCGTCGGGGTTCTTGCCGCGGTCCTTTTTCCAGTTGATGGTGAACTTCGAGCGCAGCACCTCGGCGGTGACGAACGGGCGGATGTTGAGGCGCACGCCGTCGTTGAGGTCGGGCTCCCAGCCTATGGGCTGCTCGTGCTTCTTCTTCCAGCGGACGTAGATATCGTATGGGGGCTCGCCTTCGAGGATGGCTTCGAGGCGCTCTCGCAGGTCGCGGGCGGCGGCGAGGCGCAGGTCGGCCCCCCTCTCGCCCGCGCTCGCGGCGGCCTGCTGCGCCTCGATCCACGAGCCGAGGTAGGTGTAGATGAGGCGGCGAAGAAGCGCGGCGTCGAGCCTGTGGTAGTTGACGAGCGCGGAGAAGCCGTCCTTCCTGCCGTCCCAGACGTGCCAGATGAACGGGCGGTTATGGAAGAGGCGGCAGTGCTGCTTGAAGAAGTCGTCGCGCAGCCACGTGCCGAGGTCCTTGCCGCC
>JADDPU010000020.1 GCA_016781725.1 Rubrobacter sp.
GGAGAAGACCCTGAAGTGGTTCGCGGGCCGCCAGGCCGACCCGCGGGCGCCCTCCGCGGGCCGGCGCGGGGGGCCTTAAGGTTGCCACGGAAGGGCTCGGGGGAGCTAGAAGACGGGTTCCAGGGTCGGGGCGGCTACCTCTCCCGGCGGCTCGACCCTGGCGCCCGCGAGGTCTATGTCGAGCTTCCACGACGCCGCGGTCACGCCGCGCGCTTCGAAGGCTGCCCGCATCGCGGGCGCGACGTCCGGGGCGTGTGCTTCGGGGGTGAAGGCGAGGACGGTAGGCCCGGAACCAGAGAGGCAGGCGCCGTAGGCACCGTTCGCCAGCGCCGCCTCTATGACGTCTTCGAGGCCTGGGATGAGGTGGGACCTGTAAGGCTGGTGCAGCCTGTCCTGCATGGCCACCCGCAAGAGGTCGTACTCGCCGGTCGCCAGGGCGCCTAGCAGGAGCCCCGAGCGGCCGACGTTGAAGGCGGCGTCGCGGTGGGGTACGAGGTCGGGGAGGGCGCGGCGGGCCGCGGTGGTCGAGACGGCGAAGTCGGGGACGGCGACGACAGCCTTGAGGTTCTTGGGCTCGAGGCGTACGGCGCTGATGCTCCCCGAGGTCATGGTGCCGATTACGAGGCCGCCGAGGAGGGCAGGGGCTGCGTTGTCCGGGTGGCCGTCCAGCTCGCAGACGATGTTGAGGAGGTCGGGGGCGGCGATCTGGCCGCCGAAGAGGTCGTTGGCGGCGATGATCCCGCCGACCAGGGCCGCGGCGCTCCCGCCAAGGCCCCTGATCGGGGGTATCTCGTTCTCCTGCACGAGGTGGAAGTGGACGTCCGACTCGCCGACGAGCTCGGCCACGAACCGGGCGGCCCTGTAGGCCGGGTGCTCGGGCCCGCGCGGGATCAGGTCGGCGCCGGTGCCGCGGACCTCCACCTGCGGGTGGGAAGCCCTGTCGAGCCCGATCCGCGTGCCCAAAGAGAGCGCCAGCCCGACCGCGTCGTAGCCCGGTCCCAGGTTCGCGGAGGTAGCCGGGACGCGGACGGAGATCACGGCATGAACCTCTCCATCTCTCCTGCGACCGCCTCGAACGTCGCCGGGACGGGCTCGGGAAGACGCGTACGGCCCAGGATCACGTCTGGGTCCTTGAGCCCGTGCCCGGTTAGCACGCTCACGACCACGCCCTCGGGTCCCCGTCCCTCTCCGGCGAGCTTCAAGAGGCCGGCGACGCCCGCGGCCGAGGCCGGTTCGCAGAAGACGCCCTCCTCGCGGGCGAGAAGCTCCTGGGCGGCCAGGATCTCCTCGTCCGTCACGCTCTCGATGGCGCCGCCCGACTCGCGCGCGGCGGCGAGGGCCCCCTCCCCGCTCGCCGGGGAGCCGATGCGGATGGCGCTCGCCACCGTCTCCGGGCTCTCGAAGTCGTGGCCGGCGACCAGGGGGGAGGCGCCCTCGGCCTGAAAACCGAGCATGCGGGGTGCGCCTCCCGCCTCCCCGGCCTCCCGCCACTCGGAGAAGCCCTTCCAGTAGGAGGTGATGTTCCCGGCGTTCCCGACGGGCAGGGCCAGGGCGTCGGGGGGGTGGCCGAGGGCTTCGGTGACCTCGAAGGCCGCCGTCTTCTGGCCCTCGATGCGGTCCTGGTTCACGGAGTTTACCAGGGTGACGTCGCCGAGTTCCTCGGCGATCCTCTTGGAGAGCTTCAGGGCGGCGTCGAAGTTGCCCTCTATCTGGATTATCTTCGCCCCGTGCGCGAGGACCTGGACTGCCTTGCCTAGCGCGATCTTGCCCACGGGCACCACTACGAAGCAGCCCACGCCGGCCCTCGCCGCGTAGGCGGAGGCCGAGGCGGCGGTGTTGCCGGTCGAGGCGCACACGCAGGCGCGGCTGCCGGCGGCGACGGCCCGGCTCATGGCAACCGTCATGCCCCGGTCCTTGAAGGAGGCAGTCGGGTTCATCCCCTCGAACTTCAGGTAGAGGCGGGCGCCCACCCTCTCGGAGAGGCTCGAAGCCTCGATCAGGGGCGTCTCGCCCTCGCCCAAGGTGGCTATCGCCCGGTCCGGGATCTCCGGCAGCCACTCCCGATACTTCTTGATCACGCCCTGTCTGGATGCCTGCGACTGAATGTCCAAAGCGAGCCGTGCCTTTCGTTGGGGAGGGGTCTCTGGAAGCGAGGGTCCCGGCGCCCGAAAGCTACCACGCCGGGGGTTTGCGTTTCAAGGACTCGGTCGCCGAGGACCGGGCGGATCAGGGATAGAATTCCCGGAGGAGAGGGGCGGTTATCTCCTCGACTATCCTCACCTGCTCGGGGGTGAGTTCCTCCTGCCATCCGCCGGGCGTCGCCTTGCGGTAGAACTTGCCCTCCCCTTTCTCTGCTTTGGGGACGTTCTCCCAGGAATGCTTCTCGACGACTCGGGCGAGGCGTTCCTCGCCTACGGGGATCGCCAGCTCCGCGCACAGGCGTCGCATGGTGCCCAGCGTGTCGGACCTTAGATCTTCGTACCTGACCAGAGCCTTGAGACCCTCGTGGGCGTCGTAGGCCCGCTTGGCGTTCGTGATCTGCCGCAGGTACGACTTGGAGCGACGGTTCACGAAGACGTCTGGCTTCCTCTCCGAGAGGGTCCTTCGCCCCGGGGCCCTGCTCGGCGTCTCGTTCATCCAGGCGCCCTCCTTAGTGGCGTCGAGTGCCGACGACGCCACGTCCCTCGGGTCGCGTACCAGGAGCACCATGCGGCTCTCGGGCAGAGCCTCCATCATAAGGGGAGCGCCAGCACCCCCGTCGGGCTCTTTCACCAGGAGGAACTGGCCGGCCTTAAGCGATGGGTTGCAGGCCGAGGCGGCGTCGAGGACGAAGTTTCGTATGGAGGAGATCCAGGACTCCCGCGTCGGGTTGCCCATGACGAAGTTCGTCGAGTCGAGCTGCTCCTCGAGGGCGCTCTCGAGGAACCCGCCGAACAGCTTCGCGACCTTGGGTTCCTCCCAGGTCTCGCCCGGCGCGAGGTCCTCCATCATGCTCCTCAGCCAGGTGCTCCCGCTCCGGCTGGTGCAGAAGATCCAGACGATCTTCGCCGGATCTACCCGCCCGGACCGGGCGCCCCCACCGGCGGGGTTCGTCCCGAGCCCGGCTCCCCTGAGGCGCGCCCTGTGAAGGCCGCCCTTCAACCGCAGGTAACCTTGCCTGAGATGCGTGTTGCCTTTGACCAAGCCCTTGAACGAGCGCCAGGTCCCGCGCGCAAAGCTCCTCAAGCCCGCCACCGGCACCCTCGAACCTCAAGTACAGTTCGCATGATCGGCAGCCATTCTAGCAAAGGAGCGAGCCGGCCTTTGGCTGCGTACGCTGAGGAGCCGTGGCGACCACACCGCCCATCTAGTAAATTAGGGAAAGACCCACGGTTCGGCACCGGCGCAAGGCCGGATAGAGGTGCGATGTCAGAAGAACACAAACAGACTATCCTGGTAACCGGCGGCGCCGGCTTTATAGGCGGCAACTTTGTCCTGGATCTGGTCGGCTCCGGGACTTTCAGGGTGATAAACCTGGATGCCCTGACCTACGCGGGTAACCTCGACACCCTCCTCCCCGTCTCGGAAGACCCCAACCACCTCTTCGTGCGCGGGAGGATAGGGGACAGAGACCTGGTAGATGGGTTGCTGGCCGAATATAGGCCCGGGGCAGTCGTGAACTTCGCGGCGGAGACCCACGTGGACCGCTCCATAGACGGTCCCGGGGCCTTCGTGAGGACTAACGTAGTCGAGACCGGCGAGCTCCTCGAGGCGGTGCTCTCTTACTGGGGCGGCCTCGAGGGCGAGGAGCGCGTGGGGTTCCGCTTCCTTCACGTCTCCACGGACGAGGTCTACGGGACTTTGGGGCCCACCGGGTCCTTTACGGAGGAGAGTGCCTACAGGCCGAACTCGCCCTACGCGGCCTCCAAGGCGGCCTCAGACCATTTGGTCCGGGCGTACCACCACACCTACGGTCTGCCTACCCTGACCACCAACTGCTCCAACAACTACGGGCCCTACCAGTTCCCCGAGAAGCTGATCCCCTTGATGATCTACAACGCCCTCAGGGGCGAGCCGCTCCCGGTCTACGGCGACGGCCGCCAGGTGAGGGACTGGCTCTACGTGAAGGACCACTGCCGGGCCGTCATGACGGTCCTCGAGGAGGGCCGGGTCGGGGAGGTCTACAACGTCGGCGGCCACAACGAGCGGACGAACCTAGAGGTGGTGCGCACGGTGTGTTCTCTGCTGGACGAGCTGGCCCCCGACTCGCCCCACGCTCCGCACGCCTCGCTCATCACCTTCGTCGAGGACCGGCCCGGCCACGACAGGCGCTACGCGATAGATGCTGGCAAGATCGAGCGTGAGCTAGGCTGGACACCCAACGAGACCTTCGAGAGCGGGCTGGAGAAGACCGTGCGCTGGTACCTGGAGAACAGGGCGTGGTGCGAGGGCGTGCTCTCGGGGGCCTACCAGGGCCAGCGACTGGGCCTGGGGGCACGCAACTCGTGAAGGGAATTTTGCTTGCGGGCGGGTTCGGTACCCGGCTCTACCCGCTAACCCTCGCGGTCAGCAAGCAGCTCCTGCCCGTCTACGACAAACCGATGATCTACTATCCTCTATCTACTCTGATGCTCGCCGGCATCCGCGACATACTAGTGATCTCGACCCCACACGACCTGCCCCGCTTCGAGGAGTTGCTCGGGGACGGCTCCGAGTGGGGCGTCAACTTCCGGTACGCCGAGCAGCCGAGGCCCGAAGGTCTGGCGCAAGCCTTCATCATCGGGCGAGATTTCGTGGGCTCGGAGAGCGTCTCGCTCATCCTGGGGGACAACATCTTCTACCGGCAGGGCTTCTCCGAGCTCCTGGAGCGGGCAACGACCCGGAAGGAGGGGGCTACCGTCTTCGGCTACTACGTCCGGGACCCGAGGCGTTACGGGGTGATCGAGTTCAACCGGGACGGTGCCGTGCTCTCCATCGAGGAGAAGCCGGAGGAACCTCGCTCGCACTACGCCGTGACCGGACTGTACTTCTACGACAATCAGGTCCTGGACATAGCGGCGAACCTCAAACCTTCGTGGCGGAACGAGTTGGAGATAACCGACGTAAACCTAGAGTACCTGAAGCGCGGCCAACTCAGGGTCGAGCTCCTGGGCCGCGGGGCGGCGTGGCTGGACGCCGGGACCCACGAGTCGCTGCTGCAGGCCGCTACCTACATCGAGACCCTCGAGCTACGGCAGGGGTTGAAGATAGGCTGCCCGGAGGAGATCGCCTACCGCAAGGGCTACATAGACGCCGAGCAACTCGAGCGCCTGGCCCACCCGATGCTGAAGAACAGCTACGGGCAGTACCTGCTCGAGCTTGTGAGAAGCGAGGAGTGGACGACGGGCGACGGAAGGTCCGATCACCATCGCCCACAAGCGGAGAGAAGAACGTAGTGAAGGCCAAGACCCTTGCAACCCGTATACCCGAGGGCGCCCTTCCCCTTGCAAGGTCCGTCTACAGGATATACGAGCGGATCTTCTGCTGGTATACCGGGCTTGTGGGACCGACGGTACGTC
>JADDPU010000051.1 GCA_016781725.1 Rubrobacter sp.
CTAAAGTCGAGCTAAGGGATTCTGTTAACTACGGGCCGCAAACCTCGCCGTGAAGTGCGGGTTCTGTCGGGTTTTTCGTGAAGGGGTGTATCCTCCCTCGGACCGCCGTTTTGGGCAGTAGTTAAGGATCCAGCATCCTCACCCTCAGCAAGTCGAACCCCGCCCGGCCCATCTCTTCGTAAGTCCCGCCCTCACCGCACCGAGGTCCTTCTTCGAACCGGCAGCGAATCGCCTCATCCCCGAAGCAGTGCACAATTGAGCTTCTTCGGGCGGCCGCCGCCGAAGGTGAAGGCCCGGCCGGACTAGTTGGCTTCGCCGGGCCGGGTTGCGGGGTTGGAGCCGGGCTCCCCCTCGGGAGGGCGGCGCAAGGCGATGTGCAGCTCCTTGAGTTGGTCCTCGGTTACGGGGCCCGGGGCGTCCATCATCTCGTCGCGGGCGGCCTGGGTTTTGGGGAAGGCCATCACCTCCCTGATGTTGGGCTGGTCTCTTAGGACCATGATCAGGCGGTCCACACCCGGGGCTATCCCGCCGTGCGGCGGCGCGCCGTAGCGGAAGGCCGTGAGGATCGCGCCGAACCTCCTCTGGGCCTCCTCGGGGCCTATGCCGATGACATCGAAGACCTTTTGCTGCAGCTCGGGGCGGTGGATCCTGATGCTCCCGGACGCGAGCTCGGTGCCGTTGGCGACGAGGTCGTAGAGCTGGCCGACTACCTTTAGCGGGTCAGTCTCCAGGAGCGGCAGATCCTCTTCTCGCGGCATGGTGAACATGTGGTGCATCGGCTCGACGCGCGCCTCGTCCTCGTTCCACTCGAACATCGGGAAGTCCGTCACCCAGCAGAGCCCTAGCACGTCCGGGTCGGCGAGCCCGAGCCGGTCCCTGAAGTGGAGCCTGAGGCGGCTGAGGCTCTCGAAGACCACGGGGTCGTTGTCCGCGACGAAGAACATGTAGTCTCCCTCGGCCACCCCGAACGCCTCGCGCAGGGCCGCGCCCTCCTCCTCCGAGAAGAACTTGGCGATCGGGCCGTTGAGAGCGCTCCCTTCGAGCTTGAGCCACGCCAGGCCCCTCGCGCCGCCGGTCGCCGCGACGGCTGCGAGCTCGTCGATCTGCCGGCGCGAGAGGCTCTCCAGCCCGCCCACGGCGATACCGCGCACCGAGCCGCCCGCCTCGACCGCCCCGCGGAACACCTTGAACTCGGCGTTGCGGGCGAGCTCCGAGACGTCGGTGAGCTCCAGGCCGAAGCGGATGTCCGGTTTGTCAGTGCCGAAGCGGGCCATAGCCTCGGCGTAGGTGAGGCGGGGGAAGGGGCTCTGGAGCAGCCGCTTGTGCGTCAGGTCTTCGACGATCCCGGTGTAGAGGCCCTCGACGAGGTCGAGGATCTCGTCCTGGGTCGCGTAGCTCATCTCGAGGTCGAGCTGGGTGTGCTCGGGCTGGCGGTCGCCGCGCTGGTCCTCGTCGCGCAGGGCGCGGGCTACCTGGAAGTAGCGCTCGAAGCCGGCGACCATCAGGAGCTGCTTGAACTGCTGCGGGGACTGGGGAAGCGCATAGAACTGGCCAGGGTAGAGCCGGGCAGGGACCAGGTAGTCGCGGGCACCCTCGGGGGTCGAAGCTGTCAACAGCGGCGTCTCTATCTCCAGAAAGCCCCGCTCGTCCAGGTAGTCGCGCATGCGCTTGACGACCCTGTGGCGGAAGAGGATGGTCTCCTTCATCCGCTCCCTTCTCAGGTCGAGGTAGCGGTACTTCAGGCGCAGCGTCTCGTCCACGGGCCTGTCGCGCTCGATCTCGAACGGCGGGGTCTCCGAGGGGTTCAGGACCGACAGATCGGTAGCCTCCACCTCGATCGCGCCGGTAGGGAGGTCGGGGTTCTCGTTGCCCTGCGGGCGGCGGACTACCTCCCCTTCTACGGAGATGGACCACTCGGGCCTGAGTTGCTCGGCGCCGGAGAAGACCTCGGCTTGTTCGGGGTGGAAGGTGACCTGGGCCAGGCCCCAGCGGTCCCGAAGGTCAATAAAGATCAGGCCACCGTGATCCCGGCGCCGGTGCACCCAGCCGGCCAACCTCACCCGCTCTCCGACGTTCTCCTCGCGGAGCTCGCCGGCGGCGTGGGTCCTGTACGGGTTCCTCTGAGCCTGACTGTACAACTTGGTTCTCCTCTTATGTAGCCGGCGATCTCTACCCTTGCGCGGGGTCCATAGATGTTAGCCGAAAACGTCGCGCGATGGGCGCCTCGCGGGCGCAAGGTGCCGCGTTGCGGTGTCCCCAAGACCGTGCTAAGTTAGCGCAGATCCGGCCCGAGCCCCTTACGGGCCGCGCCGGAGCTCCGGACAGCTGCACGGGAGAGGTCTATCCGCGGGAACGGCGAGGGAAGATTGCCTGCGAGGTTCGGGCGGCCCGCGATCCTCGTCCTCCTTTGCGTGGCCCTCCTCTCCGGGTGCGGCGGCGGGGAGGACGAGGAGCCGGTTTCGAGCGCCCAGAGCTCCGCGCCGACGGCCGCGGTCGTCGAGCCCACCGACGTTGTGCAGGAGGGGGTGCCGGTCGGGATCGGGCAGGCCGAGACCACGGGGGACGTGCCCTTCACGCTCAACACCGAGCAGCCGGTCCCGCCCAACTTCAGGGAGGCGTACGGGCGGGGGGCCAGGATCGTGGTCCAGTTCTACAAGCTGGAGGAGGACTCCCTCTCCTACCCGCAGGGGCTCTCGGTAGACCGGCAGGTGCGCGACGCCGTGGAGCGGCTCGGCGCCCAGTACCCGACCATCGAGTTCTTCAGCTACGAGATCTCCGACCCTGGGCCCGTGGACACTGAGAGGGAGCTTGCCCCAGGCGAGTACGGTACGCTCGCGGCGCAGCTTGGGGTCGGGATCACGCCTTTCGTCGCGATGATGGCCCCGAGCGGCGATCAGTACGCGATCACCAACCTTTTTCAGGGCTACGTGCCCGACCCGGTCCTGAGCCAGGCGCTCTTCGACCTCGCAGCCGTCGAGGTCGAGGACAACACGAGCGATGTGGCAGTGGATCTCGAGCAGGTGGTGACTACCGAGGGCGGCGGCGGTATCGAGTTCTTCGGCGTGCGCAACCGCGGCGAGCGCCCCGTGAACCTGCAGGGCTTCACCTTGCGCGTCCTCGACCCCGAGACCGCGCAGGTCACCCCCGGCGCTCCCGGCGTGACCATCAACAGCGATATCCCTGTCCAGCCCGGGCAGAGCGTCTCGGTCGGACGGGTGCCAGATCTTGTGGACGAGAGGGGGAACCCCGTGGCCGGAACCTTCGAAGGCGGCACGGCGCTGGAGCTGGCCCCAGGGGACCAGGTAGCCCTCCTGGATCCCGGCGGCGCCGTCGCCTCGACGATTACCGTCTGATCCCGCGCAGAAGCGCAGCTTACGGCTGAAAATTCGCCCCCGTAGGATAAACTAGCCGGGTTATGGCGCACCCCGTATACCTGGACAACGCAGCAACGACGCCCTTAGACCCGCGCGTGCTGGAAGCCATGCTCCCGCACCTGGGGGGGCGCCGCGGCAACCCCTCCTCGCTGCACGCCTTGGGCGCCAGCGCCCGCGAAGCGGTGGAAGAGGCCCGCGGGTCGGTGGCGGCCCTCGTCGGGGCCTCTGCGGAGGAGATCGTGTTCACCAGCGGCGGGACCGAGGCCGACGACCTCGGGGTCCTCGGGCTCGCCCGCTCCGCACCCGCCGAGAAGCGCCACGTGGTCGTCTCCCGCGTGGAGCACGCCGCTGTGCGCGAGGCCGCCCGGCGCCTCGAGGCCGAGGGCTTCGAGGTAACCCCTATCGAGGTCGACGAAGACGGCCTCGTGGACCCGGCCGACCTCGCCGACGCGCTCCGCCCCGAGACGGCTCTCGCCGCCGTCGTTTGGGCGAACAACGAGGTCGGGACCATCGAGCCCGTGCGGGAACTCGCGCGGATCTGCGCCGAGAGAGACGTCCCGTTCCACACCGATGCCGTCCAGGCGGCGGGGAGGGTGCCCCTGGATGTCGGGGAGGTTCCTGCCTCGACGCTTGCCCTCTCGGCCCACAAGCTGTACGGGCCGCAGGGGGTCGGCGCCCTCTACGTGCGGAAGGGCGTCCCGGTCGAGCCCATCTCCTACGGCGGGGGACAGGAGGGGGGCCTTAGGAGCGGCACGCACAACGTCGCGGGGATCGTGGGTTTCGGCGTGGCGGCCAGGCTGGCGCGCGAGGAGCTCGACGAGCGGGTCGCGCACGAGAGCGGGCTGCGAGACGCGATCCTCGCCGGGGTCGCCCGGATACCCGACGTGCGGTTGAACGGGCACCCCGAGAGGCGCCTCTCGAACAACGTCCACCTGACCGTGGAGGGCGTCGAGGCCGAGAGCCTCGTGCTGTTTCTGGACGCACTCGGGTACGCCATCGGGAGCGGCTCGGCCTGCTCTTCGGGTGAACACAAGGCGTCGCCGGTGCTGCTCGCGATGGGCAGGGACGAGCGGGAGGCGTTCTCGGTAGTCAGGGTTACCGTCGGCAAAGAGAACACAGCCGCTGAGGTCGAGGACTTTCTGGAGGCGTTCTCCGAGGCCGTCGCCCGTCTGCGGGAGCTGTCCCCGCTGTACAATTAGGTTTCAGGGCATCAGCCGTCAGGTTAGCGCAGAGGGCGGCACGAAAGAAGGAGACGACCGTACCCGTGAACCCGAGTTACACCGCATCGTGCGGCGGCGCAGATGTTCAGCGTCTGCTCTGCAACGGTGACCCGAGACCGGAAGCCTGATGCCAGAAACGTACAACCCTCGGGTGATAGAGCACCTCGTCCGTCCCCGGAACGTTGGCGAGCTCCCCGAACCTTCGGGCCGGGGCGAGTCGGGCGACTCCGCCTGCGGCGACGTCGTCTGCTTTACGGTCGGGATCCGGTCTAACGTCGTCGAGGAGGTCCGCTACCAGGCTTACGGCTGCGCCGCGTGCGTGGCCGCGGGCTCGGCTTTGGCCGGGATGGTCGAGGGCAGGCACCTGCTCGAGGCGGCGCGGGTCTCGAAGGCGAAGCTCGAAGAGGCCCTCGGCGGCGCGCTGCCGGTGGGCAAGGAGCACGCGCTGACGCTCGTCCTCGACGCGCTGCACAAGGCCTTCGAGGATCACCTGAACCGCGGGACCGGCGAGATGCTGGTCGAGGGCTACGGGGGCTCCGGTAGAGAAGGCGGTGGGGGCGTCGTCGCGGCGATGAGCGGCGGGGTGGACTCGGCGGTCACTGCCCTGCTCTTGAAGGAGGCCGGCTACGAGGTTGCTGCTGTGACGTTCCGCCTCCACGACGGCGAGCGGGGCAGCCGGTCCTGTTGCTCGCCCGACACCGTGCTCTTCGCCAGGGATACCGCCCACCGGATGGGTCTGCCGCACTTCACGCTCAACCTCAAGGAGCTCTTCCACCGGCGGGTAATGCAGGACTTTGTAGGCTCCTACGAGGAAGGCCGGACGCCCAACCCGTGCGTGGCTTGCAACGCCCACGTCAAGTTCCATGCGGCGGCCGTCCTCGCGGACGAACTCGGCTTCCGTCACGTGGCGACGGGCCACTACGCCAGGGTGGCCGAGGGCCCGACGCTAGCCCGGCCCGTGGACGAGCGCAAGGACCAGACCTACGTCCTCTGGCCCGTGCCGAAGGAGCTCCTGGCGCGCACGCTCTTCCCGCTCGGGGAGTACCGCAAGACGGAGGTGCGCGCCATCGCCCAAGAGCGCGGCCTCGCCGTCGCCTACACCCCCGAGAGCCAGGACATCTGCTTCATCCCTGACGGCGATTACCGGCGCTTCGTCCGCAAGCGGGTGGTCGCCGAGCCCGGGGACGTCGTCGACAGGGAGGGCGCTGTGCTCGGACGCCACGCGGGCGTGGTCGACTTCACGGTAGGCCAGCGGCGCGGCATAGGGCTATCTGCACCGACGCCCCTCTACGTGACGGAGGTGCGCCCCGGTACCGGGCAGGTAGTCGTGGGGAAGAAAAAGGACCTCGAGGTGCGGGAGGTGCGGGTCGGGGGGATGAACTGGTTTCTGGCCCCGGAGGAGGCCAGCTCCGTGCAGGTCCGCTACAACGGATCTCCGGTCCCGTGCACGGTCGAGGAGGATGAGGGCGGCGGGTGGGTCGCGCGGCTCGAGGAGCCCGTGGTCGGCGTGGCCCCGGGCCAGTCGGCGGTCTTCTACGCGGGAGACGGGGAGAGGGTAGTAGGCGGCGGTGTCGTGAGGCACCGGTTCGCCCAGGGAAATGCGCCTGGCGGTTGATCGCAGTTATAATCCGGGTTCCCGGGTATCCAGGATGGAGGTGCGGTAAGGCTTGGACCTTTTCGTGGAGTTGATGAAGGGGTTGCTCTACGCGGGGATAGCTGTAGCGTTCTTCGTGCTCGCGTGGATGTTCCTCCGGCTGGCGAGGATCTTCTCGACCACCGAGAAGACCATAAAGGAGGTCTCCGAGCAGGTAGTCCCGCTGCTCGGCAAGACGCACGTGACGGTCGACAACATAAACAGCCAGCTCTCCCAGCTCGACGAGGCCGTGGGCGACGTGGCTGGCATGACCGGCGAGCTCGACCAGACGGCGACCGTCATCACCAGGGGCGTGCGCGGAGGGGTGATCAAGGTCTCCTCCGCGACCGCCGGGCTCTCGCGGGGTATCAGCACGTTCCTCGGCGGCGAGAAACAACAGCACAAGGAGGAGGATAGCTAGTGGCTGGCTGGGGCAGGGTGGTGGCCGGGGTCTTGCTCGGGGTGGCAGGCACGGTCTATGCCACCAACGAGGAAGTCCGCAAGAACCTACCCAAAGCGGCGCGCGACCTGCCCGAGAACGTCCGCCGCCGCTACCAGAGCGCCGTCTCCGCCGCCCGCGAGGCCTCGAGCCGGCGGCGGGAGGAGATCCTGCGGGATCTCGAACGCCACAGCGGCGGCGCCAACCACGCGGCGCGCGGGGTCAGGCCCGAACCCTTGGAGGAGCAACCCGCACCGCCCGGCGGGGCGACGGAGATCCCCGGGTCGACACCGAGGAGCGCGACTTGACCACGGAGCGCGCCCCGGAATACGCCTACCTCAGAGTCCCGCCCGTGGAAGGGCTGCGCCCCTGCGTTGGCCTCGTGCTGGCCGGGATGGCGGCGCGGGCGAGGGTAGGGGTTGGGGGACTGGAGGAGGCCATAGAGGTGCTCGAGGGCGCCTCCTCGGCGGACGCGCCCACCCATTTTCGCTTCTCGCTAGAGAACGGGGGGGTCGTGGCCGAGGTGGCCGAGCCCGGCGAGGGCGACGAGTTGCGGTGGCGTCCCGTGGTAGAGCTGGTATCGTGAGCCGCCGCTACCGGCGGCCGGACAAGGCGCGCACGCGGCGCCTGCTCGTGCGTTACCACAAGCACGGCGATCGCAACGCCCGCGAGCGGGTCATACAGGAGCAGCTTCCCCTAGCCGAGTTTCTGGCGCGCAAGTTCGCAGGGCGCGGCGAGCCGGTGGACGATCTGGTGCAGGTAGCCTCCGTGGGCCTCATAAAGGCAGTCGACCGCTTCGACGTGGACCGCCAGATCGAGTTCTCGACCTACGCGACCCCGAACATCCTCGGCGAGATCAAACGCTACTTTCGCGACAAGGGCTGGGCGATGCGCGTCCCCCGCGGCCTGCAGGAGCTCAGGCAGGCGGCGAAGGAGGTCATCAGGGACGAGACCGTCAAGACCGGGCGCTCCCCCTCCCTGCAGGATCTCGCCGACACCCTTGATGCCGACGTCGAGGGGGTGGCCGAGGCCTTGACCCTTGGCAGGGCCTACAACACGGCAAGCCTCAACGCCCCCGTCAGCAACGACGAGCCCGAAGGGGACACCATCATGGATTTGCAGGCCGACGACAACCTGCCAATAGACGGGCTCGAGGAGAAGATCCTGCTCCAGGAGGCCATCGGCGGGCTCAAGGACCAGCAGCAGCAGATCCTCAAGCTCCGCTTCAACGAGGGCAAGACGCAGACCGAGATCGCCGACCACATAGGCGTAAGCCAGATGCACGTCTCGCGGCTCCTCAGGCGCGCCCTCGAAGACCTGCGCGGGGAGCTCGAAGAGATGGAAAACAACCACTAGGGACGTACAATACCCGGATGGAGCGCATGAAGAGCAGCGAGATACGACGCCGGTTCCTCGACTTTTTCGCCGAGAGGGACCACCGCCTCTTCGCGAGCTCCTCCCTTATCCCGCACAACGATCCGACGGTCCTCCTCACCACCGCGGGCATGCAGCAGTTCATAACCTACTTCACGGGCCAGGACCGTCCCCCGTCCCCCCGCGCCGTCAGCGCGCAAAAGTGCTTCCGCACCCAGGATATCGAGGAGGTCGGCGACCCGAGCCACCTGACCTTTTTCGAGATGCTCGGCAACTTCTCCTTCGGCGACTACTTCAAGAAGGAAGCTATCGAGTGGGCCTGGGAGTTCCTGACGAAAGAGCTCCGTCTCCCTCCCGAAAAACTCTGGATCACCATCTTCGAGGGCGACGAGGACGCGCCGGAGGACTTGGAGGCCAAGGAGCTCTGGATGAGCGTCGGGGTGCCCGAGCACAAGATCTTCGGCCTCCCTAAGAGCGAGAACTGGTGGGGCCCGCCCGGCGATACGGGCCCCTGCGGCCCGTGCTCCGAGATCTACTACGACTACGGAGAGAGGTACGCGAAGGGCGACCCGGCCGAAGATCCCAAGTATGGCCCGGGCGGCGACGAGGGCGACCCGAGGTTCCTCGAGATCTGGAACCTAGTCTTTAACCAGTACGAGCAGCTCAAGGACGGCACCCTCATTCCGCTGGCCAAGACGGGTATCGACACCGGCATGGGTCTCGAACGCACCACAGCCGCCGTCCAGGACGTTTTCCACGTCTACGAGACCGACCTGTACTACCCTATCTTCGAGCGGATCAAAGCCGACTCCGGCATAGACTTCGGGACCTCCGAGGCCGCCGACCGCGCCCTGTACATCCTGGCCGACCACGCCCGCGCCATGGCCTTCCTCATCGCCGACGGCGTAAGACCCGGCAACACGGGCAGGGAGTACGTCCTTAGACGCATAATACGCCGGGCGGTCTTGCAGGGCCTGCTGCACCTCGCGAGGCTAAATCCGGAAGTCCAGAGCCCCTCGTTCGTCGCGGGTCTGGCCACCGAGGTGGCCCGGTACATGGGGGACGCCTACCCTGAGCTGCACCGGGCTGAGGAGACTATCAGGGAGGTTGTCGAGGCCGAGGCTGCCCGTTTCGGGAGGGTCTACGAGCAGGGGATGTGGTTGCTTGGGGAGGAGATCCGACGCCTCGAGGGGGGCAACTTCCCCGGCGACGTAGCTTTCGTGCTGCACGACACCCACGGCTTCCCGGTCGAGGTAACGCGCGAGGTGCTGGCCGAGAGGGGTATCTCCCTGGACGAGGCTGGCTTCGAGGCCGCCATGGCCTCGCAGCGGGAGCGCGCGCGGGCTGCGACGCAGGGCTACGAGCGGGTGGTGGCGGCGTTCCGGGACATGGAGATAAGGAGCCGGTTCGTCGGCTACGAGCGCGAGCAGGTCGAGACCACTGTGGTCGCCATCGAGCCCGTGCCCGACGCCGCGGGAGAGGTCTTCGTGGTCTTGGCCGAGAACCCGTTCTACGCCACGGGGGGCGGGCAGGTGGCCGATGAGGGTTGGATCACCTCGGAGCGCGGCCAGCTCGAGGTGTTCGACTCGATCCCGGCCGGCGACTACCAGGTCTTGCGGGCGAGGATCGAGCGCGACGGCTTCGAGGCCGGGGACGCCGTGACCGCCTCCATAAACAGGGTTCGCCGCCAGCAGATAGAGGCCAACCACACGGCAACGCACATCCTGCACTGGGCCTTGAGGGCCGTGCTCGGCAAGGACGTCGTGCAGGCCGGAAGCTACGTCGGCCCCGACCACCTCCGCTTCGACTACCGCTACGGCGGCAGGGTAACCGAGGACGAGCTGCGCCGCGTCCAGGAGCTGTGCCTGCTCAAGATCACCGAGAACCAGCCGGTGCGCTACTACACGACCACGCTCGAGGAGGCGCGCAACCTGGGCGCGATCATGCTCTTCGGGGAGAAGTACGGCGACCTCGTGCGGGTGGTCGAGGTCGACGGCTTCTCGCGCGAGCTCTGCGGCGGCACGCACGTGAGGGGGTCGGCCGAGGTCGGGGCCTTCAAGGTGCTCTCCAACAGAAAACACGGGGCAGACCTGTACCGCATCGAGGTCATAACCGGGCGCGAGGCGCTCTACTACCTTATCGGGGCGACGGAGAAGGCCGAGGAGATCTCCGAGGCCCTGAAGGTGGAGCTCGACGACCTTCCGGAGGCCGTGGCCAGGTTGCGCGAGGAGGTAGGCGAGGCCCGCGAGGCCGCCCGCGAGCGGACGCTGAAGCAGGGACTCGGGGAGGTGGGCTCCCTCGTGGAGAGCGCCGAGCGGGTAAACGGCACCAGGGTCGTCACGGGCCGGGTCGTCGCGGCGGACGTACGCGGGCTAAGGCAGATCTCCGACGACGTGAAGAACCGGCTCGGCGGGCCTTCCGCGGTCGTGCTCGCGGCGGCGCTCGGCGGCAAGGCAGTCCTCGTGGCCAACCTCCATCCCGAGGTCTCGCAGAAGATCGCGGCCGGGGAGATCGTCAAGGAGGTCTCTGGCGTTCTCGGGGGCGGCGGGGGCGGCGGGCCGACGATGGCCCAGGCCGGCGGCGGCAACCTCGAGGCCATCCCGGAGGCCCTGGCGAAGGTACGCGAGATCCTCGACCGCCGGCTCGCCGGCTCGGAGTAAATCCTGCCGCTCCCCGGGCGGGTCGCCGCCCTCGACCTCGGCGAGGTGCGCACCGGCGTGGCAGTCTCGGACGCGGGGCGCGTCATCGCAAGCCCCCTCGCCGTCGTGCCCACCGCAGAGCTCCACGAACACCTGCGCCGGCTCGTCGGCGAGGAGGGCGTCTCCGAGGTGGTCGTTGGCGTGCCGAGGACTTTGGGCGGGGAGGTCGGCTTCCAGGCGCGCAAGGCTTTGGATACACTAGACCTCCTGAGAGAGGGCTTCCCAGGCGTGAGGTTCGTGGAGTGGGACGAGCGGCTCACCACCCGCCTCGCCGCCGCCGGGAGCCGTGGCAGGAGGGGGAGCAAGAAGCGGGGGACCGTCCGCGTGGACGACCTGGCGGCCGCCCGCTTGCTGCAAGAGTACCTCCAGACGCAGGGAGACTTTTGAGGCGCTACGACAAGAGCAAGCGACGGCACAGGGAGGAGCTCGAGGCCAGGCTCGACGCGCTGCAGCGCCCCGGTTCCAGGAAGCGTCGCAGGCGGCGTCGCGGGAGGAGCCTCGGGTCTGGCCTGTTCGCCTCGCTGCTCCTGGTGATTGCCCTGGCGGCCGCCTACCTCCTCTACACCGGCGCGGGCGCCGAGCAGCAGACGTCCGACGGGGCCGCGAAGGTCGAGGTGGTCAAGGGCGAGACGCTCACCGACGTTGCGGCCAAGCTCGAGGAGGCCGGGGTGATAGAGAACGCCTTCGTCTTCAAGACGCAGGCCCGGATCGAGGGGTACGGGACGGAGATAAAGACCGGACGCTACACCTTCGAGCGTGGCCAGGAGAGCGGGGAGATCCTCGAGAAGCTGACCGCGGGAGAGGCAGCCCCCACGATCGCGGTCACCATACCGGAGGGCCTCACGCTCGAGGAGACAGCCCGCACCGTCGCCGCCGGCACGGCGATCCCAGCGGCGGAGTTCGAGCGGGCCGCGCGGGAGACCGACTACGGCTACGCCTTTCTTGAGGACCCGGCCATCAAGACCACAGAAGGGTACCTGTTCCCCCGCCGGTACGATTTCGAGAAAGGAGTCACCGCAGCGCAAGTCGTGGACCGGCTCCTGGGGCAGTACCTGATAGAGACGGCGAGCATGGAGATCGGCGGCGCCAAAGAGCGCCACGGCCTCACCGAGCACGAGCTGGTGACCGTGGCGTCCCTGATCGAAAAGGAGTCGGCCAACCCCGAGGAGCGGCCGCTGATAGCGTCTGTGATCTATAACCGGCTGCGCCGGGAGATGCCGCTCCAGATCGACGCTACCGTCCAGTACGCCCTCGAGAGGCCAAAGGAACACCTCTCGCTCGCCGACCTGAGGACTGCTTCACCGTACAACACCTACGAGCACCCGGGGCTACCGCCGGGCCCGATCTGCAGTCCGAGCCGCCAGTCTTTGGCGGCCGCGATAAACCCGCAGCGGACCGACTACCTCTACTACGTGCTCAAGGCCAACGGCCGGGAACACTTTTTCACCAGCGACTACGACGCTTTCTTGCGGGAGAAAGCCAGGGCCGGCCGGTAGGACTCCAAGACCGTAAGGTGCTACTCACGGGGGAGACGCGGTTGGTCGGGGTGATCGGGCACCCCATCGCCCACAGCCTGAGCCCGCGGATGCACAACGCTTCCTTCGCCGCCACCGGCCTGGACTACGCCTACGTGCCGCTCGACGTCCACCCCGAGGCGCTGCCCGCCGCCGTGGCGGGCCTTGGCGCTCTGGGCTTCCGGGGGTTCAACGTCACCATGCCCCACAAAGAGGCGATCATATCCCTCCTCGACGAGGTCGATGCCGCGGCGAAGCTGGTGGGGGCCGTGAACACGGTGGTCGTAGACGGGGGACGCCTGCTAGGGACCAACACCGACGGGCCGGGTTTTCTCGAGGCGTGCAGGGAGTCGGGGGTCGTCTTCGGTGGTGCCGGGGTGCTCGTGGTCGGGGCCGGGGGCGCGGCGGCGGCGATCTCCGCCGCCGTGCTCGGGGCCGGCGCCAGGCACCTGCGCCTGCTGAACCGGAGCGCGTGGCGCGCCGAGGGGCTGAGGCGGAGGCTGGAGCAGGCGTACCCGCGCGCCGAAGTCTCCGTACACCGGGCAGGAGAAGCGCGGGTGGCGTCCCGGGGTGTAGACGTGGTCGTGAACGCCACGTACCTCGGGATGAAGGACGCCGACCCGCCGCCCCTGCCGCAGGATTGCCTCGGCGAGGGGATGTCCGTTTGCGACGCGGTCTACAGGCGAGGGAAAGAGACCGAGTTCGTGCGGCTGGCGAAGGAGCGGGGACTCGCCACGGTCTCGGGTGAGCGGATGCTGCTCTATCAGGGGGTTCACGCCCAGCGGCTGTGGACCGGGAGAGACCCCGACGTGCTGGCGATGAGCCGGGCTCTCGCCTGAGAGGCGCCTCGCGCCAGCCCCGAGCCCCGGTCCCCTTCCGACCAAGGTCCAGACCGCGAGGTCCGCCGGTGCTTCCCGGCCGGGTCGGGCACAAATGTCCGCCTGGCAGATGTACGCCTTGCGGCTCCAAGCGACAATGCGAAGGCGAGCGGGCCTTCCGCGGGCTCGGAGAACTCGCGCAGGAGAGGCAGCAGCGAGGGGGACGTGGAGAGGTGCGACGTACAGGACTGGAGGACTACGTAGGAGCTCCCGAACGTGGGTGCCTTCAGGACCCTTCACCCGCGGTGCGCACCGGCAGGTTCCGTAGGGGACTCGTCACCTCGTCCGGGCTAAAGGATAGCGGCGCGGGTGTCGAGACGGTCGAAGAACATAGGGTGTCGAAGGTGAAAAGCTTCGGGACGGTGGTCGAACGCGGCAGCGGAAGCAGAGCTGAGGCGTTTCATGGAAGGCGGTAGGGCGTGATAGTCGTCGGAGCGATGTTGCTTGGCGTGGTAGTGGGGAGCTTCCTCAACGTCGTCGCGCACAGGGTACCCATCGGTGGATCGGTGGTTCGGCCGGCGTCGCGTTGCCCGAGCTGCGGGGAGGCCATCCTCCGCAGGGACAACGTTCCCATCGTCTCCTACGTGTTGCTGCGCGGACGCTGCCGCCACTGCGGAAAGCGCATATCGGCGCGCTATCCGCTCGTGGAGGGACTGACCGGGCTCCTCTTCGGCGCAGCTGCGCTCCGGTTCGAGGGCGCGGGCCAACTGCTGCTCGCGCTCGCCCTGATCTCGGTCCTGCTCGTTCTGGCCGCCACGGATCTCGAGCACCGGTTGCTGCCCAACGCAATAGTGGGGCCCGCGGCGGTCGTGGGGTTCGTCCTATCCGCGGTGGCCGGTCCGTTGGCGTGGTGGACCTATCCCCTCTCGGCGCTGGCGGTGGCAGGTTCACTCTTTGCGCTGGCAATGGTCTACCGGGGAGGCATGGGCATGGGGGACGTCAAGATGGGCGCGATGCTCGGCCTCTTCCTAGGCCCTTACGCAGCGCTGGCGGTCTTCCTCGGGGCGCTTACGGGAACCGTCCTCTACGCGGCGCTGGCGCCCTTCGGCAAGCTCGACCGCCGCAGCGCGCTGCCCTTCGGAACGTTTATGGCGGTCGGGGGTCTCGTCGCGCTCTTCGCCGGACCGGCGCTGTGGGACCTCTACCTGAACCTCATCGGTAAGGGCTAGAGGTTTATGGAGAAGAGACACCAGAGCCGCGTGACACCGACGGAGGGTCTGACCCTCGCTCCGGACCGTCCACAGGTGCGCCAGCCTCGCGGAAGCCCATCTGCGCCGCTCTCACGGTGGAGCAAGGCGGCGGCAACCGCGACAAAGGCCATGCTGGGCGCGTCTTCGCGTCTACCGAGAGGCCGCCCGGCCGCGAGGGCAGAGCGGGTTCTTGGATCCGCCGCAAGCTCGGCGGGCGCCACACCGGCGAGAGCGCGGCCATCGGCGCCCCCGGCAACGAGCGCGGCTCACATTACACTATTCCTGGATCAGGCTGGCCCGGAACCAGGAGGGGAGGGCAGAAGTTGATCACCACGCTATTACTCGCCGACGACGACGCGGAGGATCGGATGCTGGTTCACGACGCTCTGGAGGAGGCCGACTGGGCGGTGGATCTGCGCGAGGTCGAGGACGGCGACGAGCTGATCGACTACCTGCTCCGCCGCGGGAGGTACGCGCATCCCAACGACTCGCCGCGCCCCGGGCTGATCTTGCTCGACCTCAAGATGCCCGGCAGGGGAGGGCTACAGGCCCTCGAGCAGATCAAACGCGCCAGCCCGCACTCTCGTATACCCATCGTGGTGCTTACCACCTCCTCGGCCGAGGAGGACATAGCCGGGGCCTACGATCTCGGGGCCAACTCTTACATAGTCAAGCCCTCGAGCTTCTCCACGCTGGTCGAGGCGATGCAGGCGCTGGAGAGGTACTGGCTCGAGGTAGTGACGCTGCCGTCAACGTGAGCCGATCGATCCAGAGGTAGGTCCAGGAGGCCCCATCCGGGGGCCCTCGTGGGCGGCGTAGTAGCCCACTTTTCGGTAGGCGCCAAGAGCCAGCCCTTTATCGTGACTGTAAGTTTCGTGCTGGCAGAGAGCGCGCCGCCTCCTGACGTCTTTGCGCTGTCAGGGAGATCCTGGGGCGCTTCACAACGGTCCTGCTGCGGCACGACCAACCGAATATGGCCGGACGGCATATGGGAGTCTCTGCTAGCACGGGTCATACTCGCTCCCATGGGTATGAGCGCGACCACGCCGCAGAGACGACGCGCCCGTTCTGGGCGAGAGGGACCGCCCGGGCTCCTGGCAAACGAGTCGGGGTTTACCCTGCCCGAATTGATGATCGTCATCGTCCTCATGGGAATCGTGTTAGCCATAGCGTCCGCCAGCTGGTTCGGCGTCGTTGAGAGCCGCGCGGTGGACGCCGCCACAAATCAGCTTGCGTCAGATCTTCGCCTTGCGCATACACGGGCTACCAACCAGCTGGTCGATTGGGCGGTTGTGAGTGATCCCGCCTCCGCCGGAGCCGGTGCGGTTGCCCCGGCGGGCAACGATTACTATCTGGTTAGAATCCGACCGACCATCGCTGCCGAAGACGTTATCGGGCGTGATCTGGGCGAGGATAACAGGGCGCAGATAGCCACGTCGACACCGATCGTCTTGCGCTTCAAACCCGACGGCTCGGTCCGGGCGACCGACGATACCGTCCTCTCTGCACCCGTCACGATTACGGTCCATGCGGAGGGCGGCACCGCTAACGATCCCAACAGTCACGATGTACAGATTGTACCCGCGACGTCGAGAGTTCAGGTTGATCCTTAGACTTCCGAAGGGTGAGGCCGGCTACTCGCTGGTGGAGGTGATGGTAGCCATCATGATCCTCGCCCTCGCCATCATCCCGATGGTCGGCATGTTTGATGCGGGGCTCCGGGCTGCCGTTATCGGGGGTAACTACGATAAGGCACGGGCCATCGCCGGGGAGGAACTGGAGGAGGTCCGGGCACTGCCGTTCAGGATTGATGGCGGTCCGGCGGACAGCGTGGTGGAAATCTACCCGCCGGTGAACGGGCCTTCGGGCGGGGGACCGGTCGCGTGTACCAGCCCCATCGCGACGGGGTTCGAATGCCAAGTCCAGACCACCTACGTCAGCATGAACTCTTCATCCTTCGTGGCGGACTCCGCGGCGCGTACCATGCTGGAGATCAAAGTTACCGTTACCTGGGACGGCGCGAGCATGTCCTACACCACGACCGGGCTCATCTCGAAGGAGGCGCGGTGCGCGAGCGGTTGCTGAGAGACGAAAGCGGGTTCACCTTTCCCGAGATGCTGGTGACCATCATGGTTATGACCACCACGATGCTCGCGCTCTACTCGATTTTCGATATGAGCCTGCGGGTGTTCAGCTTCGGCAACGACAAGACAGAGGCGGTCGAGAACGCTCGTCTGGGGCTGGAGAAGATGGAACGTGAGATAAGGGCTGCTTACCCTTACGACAAGGCCGCGGGCAATAGCACCTTATTCACTTCCTGGACCGCCAATTCGATCACCTTCGGAAACGATCTCGACGGGAACAGGAAAATAGAGTGTTCATCTCTCGGGGTACCCCCGTGCGAGGTCATTTCTTACAGCGTCTACCAGCCGTCCGGCGGGTCCACTTACGCTCTGGGTAGGGCAAACAGTAGTGCAGGGACTCTCCAGCCGGTGGTCGAGTTCGTTGACTACGTGGACTCCTCGAATACGGGGCTAAAGTTCCGCTACTTCGAGAGGGACGGCGTTACGGAGATACTGCCCGGCGGTAACGAATCGAGGATAACCATAGTGAAGGTCGAGCTCAGAACAAAGGTTCAGCGCGGAGCCCAGCCCGGCACCCAGACCCTTACCACCGACGTCGCTTTGAGGAATCGGGTTAACTGATGATCGAAAGGTTCAGAAGAGGCGAAGAAGGCATAGCTATGGGGCTGACCGTTGTCATGATCGTGTTGATCGGGGTCATGGGGACCGGGCTACTGGTTTTTGTGCGGAACGATCTCGAGGCCGTGGTCGAGGTCAACCAGGGACAGAGGGCCATGGACATCGCAGACGCCGGAGTACAGGCGGCAAAGGCGCAGCTGCTGGCCGACAAGATACCGGCACACTACGACGTGGATGATCTGGTGAGTCAGGTGTTCATCGATTCGCTTTGTAACATAGATCCGAGTGATGTTTATCCTGGTAAAGAGGAAGCCATCCCCCGCAACCCGCCGACGGAGAACTGGTCTCCCGAGTTCGGGGGCCAGACTCGAACCTTCGCGGGCGGCCAATTCAACGTCACCATCCGGTGGATGACTTGGAATCCTCTGGCGCCGCAGACGTGTAGGGCGCCCGTGGCGAATTTGACGGACGCCGTTCCGGGAGGCACCCACTACTTCAAGGTGATCTCGACCGGCCTCTACCCGGCGGACGGAAGCGGCGCGAAGCGCAGGATCGAGACCATCTACTCCACCTACGACTTGAACGTGCCGCGCGCGTACTACACGCCCGGCCCCATAACTATCAGCGGGACGGCTTGCATTGACAGCGTGAGCCTGTTTAGCCTGAGCAGCGTCACGTTCAACGGCAACGGCGGGTGTCAGGATGCTCTGGGGACCAATTTGAACAGCCACCTCAAGGGCACCGACCTGGCCTACGGTGACTGGAACGATTCTCCGTCTGACAAGTTCAATAAGACGGGCCGCAAGGACGCTTCGGGACTCTCCGTTACGGACGCTGGCATCGGGACGGCGGGAACGATCACCGGCTCCCCGCGGCTCGGGACGCGCGACTTCGACTCCACCACGACCCCGAGTTTCGTTCAGACGCCATCCGACCCCCAGGGCACGGACGAGATAACCTTCCCCTTCGACCTCAGGAGCCAGCCCGACGCGGACCGCCTGTGCGATGAGGCCAGGGCACAGGGCAATTACGAGGAGTACACGACCACGGGCAACCAGAGCCTGACGAGCTGGCCCGCCGACTCCTCCCACACCACGGTCGTGTGCAAGGTGTTCAAGAACACAAGCAGCTCTAACAAACTTATATGGAGCGTGGGTGGAACCGAGGATCTGACCGACCCCTACGTGGGCTGCAAGGGACCTGTCCAGAAGGGCACGCTGGTGATCAGGGGCGGTAACTTCGAGACCAAGTCGAACACGGCGCTCTTCCAGGGGGTAGTGGTGGTCCGGGGAGCGGAGGGAACGGAAGGTACGGACCTTGGTTCTTCCACCGACACAGGCAACACCTGCCTGGACGGCTTCGTAAACGCCACGAGCGAGATAAAGATAGCCGGGACGGTGAGGCCGTCCACTTCTCTAGAGGCTAACAACCGGCCCGGTTTTTACGGCGTCAGAACTTGGAGTTGGCGGGAGCTCTATGAGTGAGCTCTAACTAGGCCGTCCCCGCTTTTCTTCGTCCTCAAAGAGGCTGTCCACGGGGCCGTCGGGGTCGAGGGCGTGGGGGCTACGCGGGCAGAGTAGCAGTTTGGGTATAGCGTCTCGCGCGTTGCATCGGCAGCCACGAGCTAGAATGAGAATGGATGACAAGTGGGAGAGAGAGATCGGCAACCACGATGAGCATGATCGGACGTTTCGTGTCTCGTTTGCGGCCTCTGACCGCCTCGGCCCACGCGCCGCGGCGCGACGGGCAAGCCGGCGTGGG
>JADDPU010000091.1 GCA_016781725.1 Rubrobacter sp.
CAAAGAGTCGTTCACGACCTTGAAGTTGTCCAGGTCCATGAACAAAACCCCGACCTTGCGTCCCCGTCGTCTCGTGGTGCGGCTGAGGGCCTGGTCGAGGCGATCCACGAAAAGCTTGCGGTTGGGGAGGTCGGTCAACCAGTCGTGGAGCGCCTGGTACTCGAGCATCTCCTCCGCCTGCTTGCGCCTGGTCACGTCGGCGGCCACACCGATGACGCCGACCACCTCTCCGTCCTCGCCGTGGACGGGGCCGTAAGCTACGTCGAAGACCAAGTCCCCCACCTCCACGATGGCGACTACCTCCTCGCCGCCAAGCGTGCGCCGGACGTTCTGGTGGATCTCCGGCACGTCCCGGTACACCTCGAAGACCGAACGCCCGACGACCTCACCGGGCCGGACACCCAGGGCCTCTAGCCCCTGGCCCTCGGAGAGGGTGAACACGCCCTCCTTGTCCAGGGCGAACAGGATCACAGGAGCGTTGCCGACGACGGTCTGCAGCCGCCGCTCGCTCTCCCTGAGCGCCTCCTCGGCCAGCTTGCGCTCGGTGATGTCCTGGATCTGGGAGACAAAGTAGAGCGGCTCTCTCCCCTCGTTACGCACCAGCGAGACGCTCAGGAGGATCCACACCGCGTGCCCGTCCTTGTGGATGTAGCGCTTCTCCAGCTGGTAGGTGTCGATCTTCCCGGCGAGTATCCGACGGACCTGCTCCAAGTCCGCATCCAGATCGTCCGGGTGGGTTATCTCCTGAAAGGTCTTTTCGAGTAGTTCCTCTTCCGCGTAACCAACTATCTGACACAGAGACCGGTTCACCCGCATAAAACGCCCCTCAGGAAGCACCAGCGCCATCCCGATCGCCGCATCCTCGAAGGAACTTCTGAAGCGCTCCTCGCTCTCGCGCAGGGCCTCTTCGTACCTCTTGCGCTCGGTGATGTCCCGGGAGCTGATCACTACGCCGGTGACGTAGGGATCGTCGAGCATGTTGTGTACTACATGCTCCAGGTAGCGCCAAAAGCCGTCCCTGTGCGGCACCCGGAACCCCACGGGTTGGCGGACCCCGGAGGTTTCCAGAACCTGGGCCAATAAACCGAACTTGTGCTCTAGATCGTCGGGATGTATGAGGTTGAACACATCGGTCCCTACCAACTCTTCGGGCTTGTAGCCAAGCACCCTCTCGACCGCCGGACTCACGTAGCGGATGGTGCCATCGGCCTCCAGGATGGTGATGACATCCGAGGCGTTCTCTACCAGGGAGCGAAACCAGCGCTCACTCCTCGGCGCCGCTCTGACCCGCGCGAGGTCCCCGACCCCGGGATTGGCGGCATCCGACGGCTTATTGGAATCGGGCCCTGTCGGGTTCATCCCCATTGGTTCTCCACTTGCCTCGCAATCCGGAAGGGGGATCAAGTATACCCCGGCGGATCCTCTCCAACCATTCAGGGGAGATGGTCGGCCCCTCTCCGCGCCTCGACCGGCCGGCCGCCCGTTGCCCTGACCCCCGCGAGCAGGAGAAGGAGATACCC
>JADDPU010000327.1 GCA_016781725.1 Rubrobacter sp.
TAAGAAGGTGCCTGACAGAATCTACGACCGGGCGAGAAGGTTGCCGGGCGGGGCCCGGATCCACCATTTCTACGAGCGCGTCACGTTCGAGAAGAGCAAGCGGAACGTGAAGGGCAAGCCGCAGGCGCTCTTCCTCTATCCAGGCCATCCGCTCGTGGACGCGGCGGTCGATCTGGTCCTGGAGAAGTGCGGAGAAGCACTTTCGCGAGGGGCCGCGCTGGTGGACGAAAAGGCTCCCGGTACCGAGCCGCGCCTGTTGGTGTTGCTGGAGCACGAGATTCGGGACGGACGCAAGAACGGCTCGGGCGAGGCTCGAACGGCCAGCCGCAGGATGCAGTTCGTGGAGCTTCGGGCTAACGGCGAGGCGAGCAGCGCCGGTTTCGCCCCGCACCTGGACTACCGCCCGCTGCGCAAAGAGGAGCATCTCCCGCTCGAACGTCTGGGGCCCCTGCCGTCCGACGCGGGTGAGCGCGCCCGCCGCCACGCCGCCGAGAAGATCGTACCGGAGCACCTCGAAGAGCTGAGGTCGCGCCGCGAGATCGAGGTAAAGAAGGTGCGCGAGGCTGTGAAGGAGCGATTGAACAAGGAGATCTCGCACTGGGACAGCAGGCTCGGCGAGCTCTGGGACGAGGTTGGCCGGGACCCGAGCGTCAGGGTGACCATAAACAACCTGAGCCGCCGCCGCGACACGCTAGCAGGGCGGTTGGAGCGGCGCATGCAGGAGCTAGACCGCGAGCTGCATCTAATGCCGTCGCCCCTGAAGGTCATCGGGGCAGCACTCGTCGTGCCTGCCGATCTCTTGACGGGAGGCGCATCTGGGAATGGACATCCCGGCACTTTCGCCCGCGATCCGGACGCTATCCGGCGCGTCGAGAGCCTGGCGATGCAGGCGGTTATCATGACGGAGCTGGATCTCGGCAACGTGCCCCGCGACGTCTCGAAGGAGAACCGCGGCTATGATCTGGAGTCGCAGAGCGCAGAAGACGGGAGCCTGCGCATGATCGAGGTCAAAGGCCGAGCGGAGGGCGCCAAGAGCGTCACCGTCACGCGCAACGAGATCGTGACCGCCATGAACCGCCCCGAAGACTACATCCTGGCCATCGTGGAGATAGCCGGAGACGCCGCGCGCGAGCCCCGCTACGTCCGCCGTCCCTTCGGTAGAGAGCCGGAGTTCAACGTCCACAGCGTCAACTACGACCTTACGGAGCTGCTGAGCAGAAGCGAAACTCCGAGTTGACTACCTACTCATAGCGCCCGCGGCACTCGTGAAGGATGCGCAGGCAGGGCGATGGCCGCAAGCGGTTCTTTCCATTAATCTGACGACAAGGGCCGAGGGTCAGAAGCGTAGCTGAGAGGAGTGCGTTGCGTAAGAAGCTCGTCGAGGTAGCGTTGCCGCTGGATGCGATCAACGCGCAATCCGCCCGCGAGAAGTCTATTCGCCATAGCCGCCGCCGACAAGGAGAAGTAAAGGCGCCCGCTCTTCGCAAGCGGGCGCCCAAAACAAGAAC
>JADDPU010000295.1 GCA_016781725.1 Rubrobacter sp.
GGGGGCGGCCTCTTCGAGGGCAAGCACGAGTACGACGTGCCGCTCGTCATCGACAAGCCAACGTACACCACCGCCGAGCTCGAATCGATGAAGCCGACCGACCTTCAGGGCACCTACCGCACCAACTACACGGCCACCACCGACCAGGGCCAGACGCGGGTCGAGAACCTCGAGATCGCCTCGGGAGCGATAAACGGCATCTTCCTGGCCCCGGGCGAGACCTTCTCCATGAACGCCACCGTGTCTTCGCTCGACTACAACGAGACGCACGTCATCGTGGATGGCAAGGAGACCACGGCCGACGGCGGCGGCCTCTGCCAGGTCACCTCTACCCTCTACAACGCCGCCCTCTACGCCGGCCTCGAGGTAACGGAACGTCACCCGCACTACTCGCAACTGCCTTACATAAGGCCTGGTATGGACGCGACGGTGTGGTTCGGCGACGAGTACGGCAACGGCGCCCTGGACATGAAGTTCAAGAACACCACCGACGGATACGTTCTCCTGCAAGAGTACGTAGCGGACGACGGCTACATCTACGCCAACGTCTACGGCGTCCCGGACAACGTGGAGGTGGAGATGTCCTCCGAACCCCTCTACAGGAAGGAGAACGTCTCCGAGTGGAAGACGAGCTACAAGAGGACGGAGAACGGCAAGGTCGTCTACCAGGACACGTGGAACACCGAGTACGGCGCCCTGACGGACGACAAGGGGAAGAAGATTCCCACTCCCAAGGTGCCGGTGGCCGAGGTCAACGGCACATACAACGGGGTGGATTTTAGTAGCCTCGAATAGTCGGCATGCGGCCGTCGGTTAAATAGAGAGGCTCCCGACCGGGAGCCTCTCTTCGTGTATACGGAACGTTACGCTGATGGCCGAAGGCTGAGACTAGCTCGTGAGCGCCTTCTGGCCGTTCAGGACGTCCTCTGGCCTGCCGCCCGCGCGCAGGAGGCGGGTCTCGCCGTCGAGGAGCAGGACCTCGGCCGGGCCGGGGTGGCTCAGGAAGCCTAAGTTGCTCGCGGAGTAGCCGTAGGCCCCGCTGTAGAAGACGCCTATGAGGTCCCCGACCTCGGGCTCGGCGAGGTGGATGTTGTTGCCGAACGAGTCGAGCGGGGTGCAGCAGGGGCCTGCCACGGCGACGCCCTCCTCGGGCACGGGCCCGCCCATGCGGCTCAGGTTCAGGAGCGGGTAGGCCTTGCGGAAGACCTGGCCCATGTTCCCGGTGGCGGTGAGGTGGTGGTTCATGCCGCCGTCCGTGACGGCGAAGGTCTTGCCGCGCATCTCCTTCACGTCCACCACCCTGGTGACGTAGAGGCCGGCGTCGGCGACGAGGTAGCGCCCGAGCTCGAAGAGGAAGCGGCATCCCGAAAGGCGCGGGTCCGAGCGGTAGGAGGAGACGATCTCTTTAAGCCCCTCCCCGAAGCGGTCGAGGTCGAACTCGGAGGTCTTCTCGAAGTAGGGCACCCCGAACCCGCCGCCGAAGTCGATC
>JADDPU010000429.1 GCA_016781725.1 Rubrobacter sp.
CGAAGACCACGGGCGCGGCCCTGCCGTGCAGCGGGTCTCTCTCCCGATCCCCGACCGCGCGCCAGAACGCCGGGTTGTTTTTCTGCAGCCCGTCGAAAGCTGCGTTCCTCTCCACGTCGTCGGCAAGGAGCGCGCCGCCCGGGCGAAGGTGGGGCCAGACGGCCTCGAACTCGCGGCGCATGTTCCAGAGGGTGTGGAGGCTGTCGTGAACGAAGAGGTCGACGGGCCCCGTCTCCTCCAGCAGCCGGGGAAGCACCCGACCGCTGGCCCCGCGGTGGAGGCGCCAGCGGCCCCCGAGATCCTCGGGAACCGCGATACCCCAGAACCTCCCGGCCTCTCTCGTAAGGGGCGGCAGGTCCACGCTGTGGAGCGTGCCGCCGCCGTTCACTTCGAGGGCGCTCAGGATAAACGCCGAGCTCACGCCGTAGGCCACCCCGGTCTCGACGACGACGGAGGGTTGGAGCAGGCGGCAGAACAGGTAGCAGCAGCGCGCCAGCAGGGAGTCGGCGGCCCATCGGGGCCTGAACGGGTCCTCGGGCCGGATCCTGCCGAGCAGCCGGCGCGTCTCCTCCTCTACTCTTGCCAGGGCCGGTTCTTCGAGTATACCCTTCACGCCTCCAAGCAGCCCCTCGACGTCGCGGAGCGCCAGCTCCCAACCCACAGTCTCGTAGGAGGGAGAAGCGCCAGCGAGGCGTTCGAAGCCGAGTTCCGCGTACCCGGCCAACCGGTCGCGAAACTCGAGGGGACGCCGCGGCAGCAGCGAGAGAAGGAGACCAAGACCCCTCAGCGGTTCCACGCTACGCACGGCTTATGGACGCTCCCTCGGTTCTCTGCTACCAGACGGTTCAATGGTACGGCACAGAAGCCCGGTCCGGTAGCCAGGGCGGTCGGGGTATAATGGGGACCGGCGTAAGCGAAAGAAGGGTTCTCTTACTATGAAGTGGCTCCAGGTCTACGGTCTCCCCCGGCTCCCGCTCTTTCTCGCGCGCCTGGCGATGAGGCTAGGGCTGCCCGGCCCGACGTGGTACAAGTGGAAGGCGGCCAGCGCCGGGACCGGCGTGATCCTGGACGAGATGATCCGGGCCGCCGACGACCTCGGCTACGACGGGCAGAAGGTAGGCAAGCTCGCCATGACCCGCATCGGCCAGAAGCAGGGCTCGGACCTTCGCGAGCAGCTGAACGTCACAACTATGAAGGACGCCGTCGACGTGGTCATGCTCGCCAACCGCTTCTTCGACATCGAGATCACGCTGACCGAGACCAAGGAGGGCGAGTACGTCATAAACGCCGACCGCTGCCCCTGGTTCGGCGGGATGGGACACGATGGCGTCCCCGGCTGGGACGTGAAGCCGTGCGCCGCGTTCTCGACCTACGAGAAGGCGATGGTCGAGGCCATAAACCCGAACGTCAAGCTCTCCTACACCGAGAAGCGCACCACCGGCGGCCACACCTGCCGCGGCGTCTACCAGTACC
>JADDPU010000564.1 GCA_016781725.1 Rubrobacter sp.
GATTGTCTTCTTCCACTCCGCCAAAAACCGCATCATGAACAATACGGTCATCCACAACGAACCGTATGACGGCATCGGGGTGCTGGGGGTCAACTCAAACGACAACCTTATCCAGGGTAATACTGTCGAGCGAACTCCCGCCACTCAAACGGACTTCGTGGCCGACGGGACCGGTACCGGCATCCTGATCAACAACTTTCTCGACGAGGACGGCATCGCGGTACGCCGGGGTCAGCCGATCAGGAACAATAACCTCCTCAACAACATCGTCAGACGAAACGACAACTCCGGCATCTCGACTATTGCCAATACCGACAGCCGCATTGTCGGAAACATCGTCGAAGACAACGGCCAGAAGGGCGAGCGTTCTGTTCCCGGCCGATTTGGTGGGTTCATCTCGATAGCAGTAGCCAGCCCCAGCAACGGCATCGGCTTGACGGCGGGTCCCATCGCCCCTGCCGCCACCCGCGTACTCATCGAAGGGAACACCGTCACTGGTAACACGGGAAACGGGATTTTCATCGGAACTGAGGACAATCGGGTAACTGGGAATAGAGTAGTTGGAAACGGGGGATCAGGAGCCGGCATCAACCGCTTTGACCTCAGGGAGTTGCCCGCGCGCCACCGATCCAGCGAAGCGCCCTGTGCTCACAATGTCTACCGGGACAACAGTTTTGATACAGCTTCCCCCGACTGCATCTACGAGCAGCAGGGGTTGCCCCCGCCCCCGCCCCCGCCCCCGCCCCCGCCTGGTGATGGTGATGGTGGCGAGCTCGAACTCGAGCTCTAGTGGCTCATGGTCAGAGGAGCCGCCGCCCGACGATGGTGGTGGCGTGGAGCTTGAGCTCTAGGGTGGGGACTCTGCTTGCACCGAGTCCCCACCCCCCGCTTGAGCGAGAAGGTTCAAGGGATCCACGTAACAGCTCGGTGAGCTCAACGACCCTGCGCTGGCCATGAGCGTGGCTGTGGGGCTACGGGTGATGGGCCGGGATGATGGAAGACGAGCTGATTGCCAAGGTCGCCCAAGCACGCGAAGATCGCCAACCGCAGCGCGAGCGGCTACGCCTCGGCTCCGGGCTCGGTGGTACCCGGAGTCTGGCGGGTCACGGTGGACCGGCCCCGGGCTCGCACCACGGCGACGTGGGGCCCGACGCCGGACAGGCCAACCAGGGCGGGAGAGGCCCGGGCGCTGAGCCCGGTGATGCGGCCCTCCAGGCGCTCGCACTGGGCATAGAGGAACTCGAACCGTCCTGCTTACTCGCGCAGGGCGAGGCGGGTCTCGGCCTCGACCACGTCGTCGGCCGGGCCCACGAGCCGTCGCCCGCTGCCTGGGCGCTCTTGGGCCGGCGCGCCAGCGCTCGA
>JADDPU010000008.1 GCA_016781725.1 Rubrobacter sp.
CCACGGGGCCGAAAGCCGCGGTTATCGACTACGAGATCCTATCCAGGACTTCGCCGGTCGATGGTCTCTCCTTCCGGTCACTCGCCGTGCCCCGCGGCCCCGCCGGAATCCCGGTCGGCGGGCTTACCGTCGGCGCGGTACTCGGGGTTCGCCCTGAGAAAGTCCTCGACCGAGCCTATCCCCCACCCTACGATGACCTCCGTCGCCTCCGGGTCGAAGCGGGTCCTGATGCGGCCCTCCCTCCTGACGCTGCGCCGGACGTACTCCCAGGCCGTCTCGCCGGCGCGGCGCTCCAGCCGCTCGGTGTAGACGAACCGCCCCGTGGCCCTCTCGCGCACCATCAACAGGTCCAACCTCAGCCTCCCGGGAGACCCAACTCCGCCCAACGCTCCAGTAACCCCGCCTCTTCCCACGGCCACCGGCCTTCATGCTCAGGGACCCCGAACGGCGGCGCGCTCGCCCACATCTTACCCGTTCCTATCACCGCGTAGCCACCGGAGACGAGGACTCCCCCAGACCCTACGGACGCTACGGCGTTGCGGTGCACGAGCAGCCCCTCTTGCTCCTCGATCCCTCCTACCCTCCAGGCGGCGCAAACCTCCAGAGCTCCGGCCGTCTCTTTAAGCACCCGCCGGAGCATCCACAGGGTCCTGGCGGCGCGGGCGTCGGCGAAGTTGGATGCCGCGTGGAGCGCCGCCAGGAGGTCCGCAGCCTCCTCGGTATAGATGGGGGCTGACGGCAGGTCCGGCTCGGTGCCGAAGTCTCCCGACCAGATCCGGCCGAGGATGCGCTCCCTGTGCGTCCCGAGCGCGAGCCCGCCAAGCCCCCCGGCGTCGACCCGGACCACGACGGCCAGGGCGCCCGTCCGCAACCCGAGGCTTTCGGCGCCTTCGGCATCAAGGACCCCCGCCACCACCCTGAGTTCCGGCCTAACAGCGGCCTCCCACCCTCGCGGGCCTGCCGCGAGCGCGCGGCGCCCGAGGGCGTCGGGTTCGCCCGGTCTCACATCGAGAAGGCGCAAGTCCTCCTCCTCGATAAGGCCGTCCTCGGCGGCGGCGAGCGCGCCGGTCTCGCAGAGCCTGGCGACGCCCGCCTCGTTTACGGGGGGTAGCCGCAAGCCCGCCTCCGGCAAATCGCGCACCAGCCGGTCGTGCAACGCCCGCGGCTCCACGCTCAGGTTCTCCGCCGTAGTGTCGGCGACGAGGAGCAGGCCGCGCTCTGGCGTGGAGAGGAGATCCGGGGCCGCGTGCGTCGCCGAGGAGGCAACCGACCCGAAGCCCTCCGGCGAGGCGGCGGCGTAGACGGGGCTCTGTACGCCGGGGAGCCTTGCTGCGGGCAGGGCGCGGTCGAAGGCGGAGGCGTCGGGGGCGTAGAGGACGACCTCGGCCTCCTCGCCCTCGCCGCGCCACTCGTATTCGGCCGTGTGCTCTGCCATAGGGGGGTCAGCTCTACTCTATGACGATCAGGGGGTCCCCGGGGCGGACCGTCTGGCCCGGCTCCACGCGGACCTCGGAGACCGTGCCGGTCTTCTGAGCCCGGATCTCGCTCTCCATCTTCATGGCCTCGAGGATGCACACAGGCTCGTCCGCCGCGACGGGCTGCCCCTCCTCCACTAGCACCTTGACGATCGTCCCCTGCATCGGCGCCGAGACCGCTCCCTCGCTCACCGAGGCCCGCCGCGTCTCACCCCGCTTGCGCCGCGGCGGCCCGCCGCCGGCGGACGTCCCCTCGTCCGAGAAGACCTTTACCCGGAAGAGCCTCCCATCCACCTCGACCTCGACCTCCCTGGCGGCCTTCTCGGGAGCGGCGCCGGGAGGCTCGCCGGCGGGCGCGGAATCCAGCTTCAGCCCATTCAGGCGCTCGGCTACGAAGCCCGTCGTGTAGTCGCCAGAGAGGAAGATCTCGTCGTCCAGGAGCGCGCGGAAGAACGGCAGCGTCGTCGAGATCCCCTCGACCCTGAACTCGGCGAGCGCCCGTCGCAGCGTGCCGAGCGCCTCTCTCCGGTCGGAGCCCCGCACGATGAGCTTGGCGAACAGCGGGTCGTAGGACTCGGGGACGACGCCGGGGCCGGCCAGCGAGGAGTCCACCCGCACCCCGGGGCCACCGGGCTCCTCGTAGGCCGTCACGGCGCCGGGGCTCGGGGCGAAGTCGCGGGCGGGGTCCTCGGCGTTCAGGCGGGCCTCGATGGCGTGGCCGCGCCAGGAGACGTCCTCCTGCGAGAAAGAGAGCTCCTCGCCGGCGGCGATCCTGACGCCCGTCTTCACGACGTCTATCCCCGTCACCTCCTCGGTGACGGGGTGCTCGACCTGCACGCGCGTGTTCATCTCGAGAAAGTAGAACTCGTCTCCTTCGACCAGGAACTCGACGGTGCCGACGTTGTCGTAGCCCACGGCCTCGGCGGCGGCGAGCGCTGCCTCCCCCATCGCCTCGCGCATCGCCGCCGTCATGGCCGGGCTCGGGCACTCTTCGAGGAGCTTCTGGTGCCTGCGTTGGATGGAGCAGTCCCTCTCCCCTAGGTGGACTGCGTTGCCGTGCTTGTCCCTCACTACCTGTATCTCTACGTGCCGCGGGCCAGGCAGGTACTTCTCGACGTACACCGACCCGTCGCCGAAGTACGCCTCTCCCTCCCGGCTAGCCCGCTCGAAGGCGCCGGCGGCCTCCGTCTTGTCGCGGGCCACGGCAAATCCCTTGCCACCGCCTCCGGCCGAGGCCTTGATCGCCACCGGGTAACCGTGCTCCCCGGCAAACTCTAGCACCGCCTCAGGCTCTCCCACCGGGTCTCTGGTACCCGGCACCATCGGCACCCCCGCCGCTCCCATGATGCGCCTGGACTCCACCTTGCTGCCCATCGCCTCTATGGCCTCGGGGTGGGGCCCGATCCAGACCATACCAGCCTCCTTCACAGCCCTGGCGAACGCCGCGCTCTCGGCCAGAAAGCCGTATCCCGGGTGGACCGCCTCGGCCCCGCTGCGCCGCGCGACCTCGATCAGACGCCCCACGTTCAGGTAGCTCTCGGCGGCCGAGGCAGGACCGACGTGGTAGGCCTCATCCGCCAGCCGGGGGTGCAGACCTTCCCTGTCCGCGTCGGAGTAGACGGCGACGCTCGCCACCCCCATCTCCCGCAGCGCCCGCACGAGGCGCACGGCGATCTCCCCGCGGTTGGCTATGAGCACCTTCCCGAACACCTAGGCTATGTCCTCCCAGCGCGGGTACGACCACAGCGGGTCCCCGGGCTCCATCCCCCGCGGCGGATGCCCGAGCAACCCCGCGAGCCGCCACCGGCTGCGTCCGGGAGCAGCCTCCGCGGATGGTCCGTCTTCGGGCTTCGCGCGCAGAGCCTCCAGCGCGGCCACGATGGCTACCGTCTCCTCCGGGGTCGGGGTCGGCCTTATGCGCGCTCGCAAAGCTTCGGTCATCGGGCGAAGTACCCAACGAGGGGCGCGGCGGGGACGAAGGCGTAGAGGCCCCAATCTCTGCCCGTGCCGGGCCTGCGGAGCACCGCCAAACCTTCCGCCACCTCGGCGCTCAAAGCGGGATATTCCCGTGCTTGCGCGGCGGGCGGTCCGGGCGCTTGGTGCGGATCATCTGCAGGGCCTGGATCAGGTAGGGCCTGGTCTCGCGCGGGTCTATTACGTCGTCTATAAAGCCCATCTCGGCGGCGACCATCGGGTTGTTGAACTGCTCCTCGTAGTCCTCGATGAGCTTGGCGCGTCTGGCTTCGGGGTCGTCCGCCTCCGCTATCTGGCGGCGGAAGATGATCCCGACCGCCGCGGGGGCTCCCATCACCGCGATCTCCCCCGTGGGCCACGAGACGTTCACGTCGGCCCCGATGTGCTTGGAGCACATGACGTCGTAGGCCCCGCCGTAGGCCTTCCTGGTGATGACCGTCATCTTCGGCACCGTGGCCTCGGAGAAGGCGTAAAGGAGCTTCGCCCCGTGGCGGATGATCCCACCCCACTCCTGGTCCGTGCCAGGCATGAACCCCGGCACGTCGACGAACGTCACGAGCGGTATGTTGAAGGCGTCGCAGAACCTGACGAAGCGGGCCCCCTTCACGCTCGCGTCTATGTCGAGGGTCCCCGCGAGCACCGAGGGCTGGTTGCCCACCACCCCGACCGCGTGCCCGTCGAGCCTGGCGAACCCGACCACGAGGTTCTGCGCCCACCCCTCCTGCACCTCGAAGAACTCCCCGTCGTCCATTACGCCGCCTATCGCCTCGCGGATGTCGTACGGGCGCTGGGGCGAGTCGGGGACGAGCGTCGCCAGGTTCTCGTCCATCCTTTCCGGGTCGTCCGTCGGTCGGAAGTAAGGGGCGCTCTCGAGGTTGTTCTCGGGGAGGAAGGAGAGCAGGTAGCGCACGTCGTCAAGGCACGTCTCCTCGTCGGGGGCCGAGAAGTGGGCCACGCCGGACTTGGTGTTGTGGGTGGCAGCTCCCCCGAGGTCCTCGAAGGAGACGTCCTCTCCGGTCACGCTCTTTATCACGTCTGGGCCGGTTATGAACATGTGGCTGGTCTCCTCGACCATAAAGACGAAGTCCGTGATCGCCGGCGAGTAGACCGCGCCCCCGGCGCAGGGTCCCATGATGACGCTGATCTGGGGCACGACGCCGGAGGCGAGCACGTTGCGGTGGAAGATGTCGGCGTAGCCCGCCAGGGAGACGACCCCCTCCTGGATGCGCGCCCCGCCCGAGTCGTTTATGCCGACGATGGGGCAGCCGGTCGAGAGGGCTAGGTCCATGACCTTGCAGATCTTCTCCGCGTAGACTTCGCCCAAAGAGCCACCGAACACGGTGAAGTCCTGGCTGAACACGCAGACCTTGCGCCCGGAGACCTCGCCGTACCCGGTGATAACCCCGTCCCCAAGCGGCCTGTTCTCCTCGAGCCCGAAGTTGTACGAGCGGTGCACCCTGTAGCGGTCGAGCTCCACGAACGTGCCCTCGTCGAGCAGCAACTCGACGCGCTCGCGGGCTGTCAGCTTCCCGCGCTCGCGCTGCCTCTGTACGGCCCGCTCGGGGGCGGGGTGCGCCGCGGCCTCCCGCAGCTTCTTGAGTCCCTCTATCTTCCCGGCGGTGGTCTTCTCGCCAAGCCTCTCACCCTGCATAGCCCGGCATTCTAGCACGCAGAAAAACGGGGAATATCGGCGGAAACGTTGCGAGAGTCGGTGGACAAAGACCTCACCGGATGCGAATACGCTTCTCTTCTACTATCCAGAGACGACCTTCCAGGGGTTCGCGTCCGACTGCCTTTAGCGCTCGTTGGAACACGTCGACTACGTGGACCTTGTCTTGTCGGAAGAGGCGCAGCGCGATCAGGCCCGGATGCTCGCCTGGCGGGTAGGTTCGTATATCAGCGAAATCGAGATCCAGGGTCACGAAGATCCGGTTTTCTGCCTTACAGACCTCGGACAGATGTCGGTCGCTAACGCCGACGAGTTGTTGATCATCGACAGTAGCGGCCTCGTGTCCGGCGGCACGTAACACTTCTGCTAGCTCTACCGGGAGGTTCTCGTCGATCTTGAACCTCACGCGGCACCTTACGCCGGTAAGGGTACAACGCGCTCGCGTGCCAGATCCGCAGCGTAGGCGATGGCCGCCCGTACGGCTTCCCGGTTGACGGAAGGGTA
>JADDPU010000294.1:0-9419 GCA_016781725.1 Rubrobacter sp.
GGCGCATGCAGTCGGTGCAGATGGGCCGCCCGCAGGTTGCGCACGAGACGCGCGTCTCCCTCTTCGGGTGGCGGTAGCAGTGCATGGTCTCGGCCATCAGGTTCCCTTCCGGTCCCGCCCGCTGTGCGCCAGCTCGCCGCGGGGCATCAGGACGAGCTCTCGTTTGTAGCTCCGGTGCACCTCCGCTAGCAGGCGACCGTGTTCCAGTTCCTTATCCCTCAGTTCTTCGCGCAGGATACGGTTCTCGGCCTCGAGCTCCGATACGTGCCGCTCGAGGTCGAGGACCTTCCTCACCCCGGCTAGGTTCATCCCCATCTCCTGGGTGAGCCGCTGTATGTAGCGCCCGAGGTCCACGTCCTCCTGGCTGTAGAGCCTGGTGTTCTTGATGCTCTTGCGCGGGCGCAGCAGGCCCTTCTGTTCGTACATCCGCAGCGTCTGGGGATGCACCCCGATAAGCTCGGAGGCCACCCCGATCATGTAGACCGGCCGCTTCCGGAGGCTCACGACGATCCCACCTTCCTGAACAGACCTTCCCTTACGTCCTCGTCCCGCTCCTCGGCGAGGGCCTCCAGGATCTCACGCTCCCGCCGCTTGAGCTTCTTCGGCACCACGACGCCTACCCGCACTATGAGATCCCCCCTCTCCCCGCCGTTCGCCCGGGTCTTGGGAGCCCCGGCGCCCCTGACCTTGAACTGCTTGCCGTCCTGCGTCCCGGCGGGCAGCCTGAGCTTGACAGTCCCGCCCTCGGGCCGCGGGACCTCGATCTGGGCCCCCAGGGCCGCCTCGACGAAGCTGACCGGCACCTCGACCACGAAGTCGTCCCCACGCCGCTTGAAGACCGGGTGCTCCTCGACCCGCGTCACCACGTAGAGGTCACCCGCGGGACCGCCCTTCTTGCCGGCGCTACCCCTGCCGGGGACCCGTACCCTCATGCCATCCCTCGCCCCTGCCGGTATCCTGACCTTTACCTGGCGAGTACTGCGAATCCTGCCGTTGCCCCCGCAAACGGAGCAAGGCTTCTCGATGATCCTGCCCTCACCTCCGCACCTCGAACACGGCGTCGAGAGCGCGAAGAACCCCTGATCCCGGCTCTGCACACCCCGCCCACCGCACTCGGGACACGTCCGCGGCGCCGTACCAGGGGCGGCACCCGTCCCCCGACACTCGCCGCAAGACTCCTCCACTGGCACGCCGACCCGCGTCGTAACCCCTTCCAGGGCGTCTTTGAACTTCAACTTCACGCTTACCGTTACGTCTTCGCCCTTGGTTGGCGTCCTGGTCGTGGTAGAGGCGGTACTCGCCCTGCCGAAGATATCGCCGAGGTTTCCGAATCCGCCGCCGAAGAGATCCGAGAGGTCCTCGAAATTCGCGCTTTGGGTTGGCCCCTGGCCGGCGCCCTGAGAGCCGAAGAAGTTGCGGGGGCCTTCGTCGTATTCCCTGCGTTTCTCGGGGTTCGAGAGGATCTCGTAGGCGTGTTGGATCCCCTTGAAACGCTCTTCGGCGTCTTTGTCGCCAGGGTTGGCGTCAGGGTGGTACTTGCGCGCCAGCCTGCGGTAGGAGCGGCGGATCTCCTCCTGGGAGGCCCCCTTGGATACCTCTAGAACCTTGTAGAGATCCGGCCGCTCCATACCCTAAACCTGCTTCGCAACCACGACCTTGGCCGGCCTGATGGCCTTGCCGTTGAGCAGGTAGCCCCTCTCGAAGGTCTGGAGGATGGTGCCCTCTTCGTGTTCCTCTGAGGGGCGGCCCATGACGGCCTCGTGGACGTTAGGGTCGAAGGGTTGCCCGTCGGAGGCTACGGGCAGGAGCCCCTCGTTGCCGAGCACCTCAGCGAGCTGGTTGCGGGTGACCAGCACGCCCTCGCGGATATCCCCGCCGGCCTCTAGGGCGCGGTCCAGGTTATCCAGGACGGGCAGGAGCTCTTGCACGAGCCGTTCCGAGGCCATCGAGTGCACGCGGGCGCGCTCCCGCTCCAGACGCTTGCGCGAGTTCTCGAACTCGGCCTTCAGGCGGCGCAGGGCGTCGAGGTACTGGTCGCGCTCCAGGCGCGTGGCCTCGAGTTCCTCAAGGATCCGCGCCAGCTCGTCCCCGGCTGCGCCGGGCTCCTCCGTGAGGACGGGGTCTGACAACACCTCCTGGGCGTCCTCCCCGGGTGTATCCGGAGCTTCCGGGGTGGCCGGGTCCTCGGGGGAGCCCTGGGCCTCCTCGACCGGGTCCTCGGCGTGCGGCGCCTGGTCGGGGTCTCGCTTGTTCTCCTCGCTGCTCAAAACTCCGTAGTCCTCCTGTTGCTGCTGACCCGCGGGGGCGGCCTGGGTCTCTATACCGGCCGCCCTCCGCCGTTGGGGTTACCTGCGGTCCTGGCCGTCTTCCTCGTCGTCCACGACCTCGGCGTCCTCTACCAGGTCGTCGGTGTCCGTGGCACCCGAGGCGCTCGCCTCCTGCTCCTGCTGGGCCTGGCTGTAGAGGGCCTCGGAGAGCTTGTGGGAGGCAGTCAATAGCGCCTCTTGCTTGCTCTTGATCTCCTCGATGTCGCCGCCGGCGAGCGCCTCCTTGGTCTCCTTTATGGCCTGCTCTATCTCGAGCTTGGTGTTCGGGTCGACCTTGCCGTCCACGTCCTTGAGCGAACGCTCGATGGAGTAGACCAGGTTGTCCGCGTTGTTGCGGACGTCGGCCTCCTCGCGGCGCCGCCGGTCCTCCTCGGCGTGCGATTCGGCGTCCTGCATCATCTGCTGGATCTCCGCGTCGGAGAGGCCGCTCGAGGCGGTGATCGTGATCCTCTGCTCCTTGCCGGTCCCGAGGTCCTTGGCCCCGACGTTCACGATGCCGTTCGCGTCGATGTCGAAGGCTACCTCTATCTGGGGCACACCCCTCGGTGCCGGCGGGATGCCCACGAGCTGGAAGTTGCCGATCAGCTTGTTGTAGGCGGCTATCTCGCGCTCGCCCTGGTAGACCTTGATCTCGACCGACCCCTGGTTGTCGTCGGCGGTGGTGAAGGTCTCCGCCTTGCGCGTGGGTATGGTCGTGTTGCGCTCGATGAGCTTGGTGAAGACCCCGCCCTTGGTCTCTATGCCCAAAGAGAGCGGCGTGACGTCGAGGAGCAGCACGTCCTTGACCTCGCCCGCGAGCACGCCGGCCTGGATGGCGGCCCCGGCGGCGACGACCTCGTCGGGGTTGATGCCCTTGTGGGGCTCCTTACCGGTGATCTCCTTCACCTGCTCCTGCACCGCCGGGATGCGGGTCGAGCCGCCGACCAGTATCACCTGGTCGATCTGGCCCGGCTGCAAGCCCGCGTCCTGCATAGCCCGGCGCACGGGGCCCGCGGTGGCCTCGACGAGGTCGGCGGTCAGGTTGTTGAACTGCGCCCGGGTGAGCGTAAGGTCCATGTGCTTGGGGCCGTTCTGGTCGGCGGTGATGAAGGGAAGGTTTATGGAGGTGCTCGTAGTGGAGGAGAGCTCCCTCTTGGCCTTCTCGGCCGCCTCGACGAGGCGCTGGGCCGCCATCTTGTCCTTGGAGAGGTCTATGCCCTCGGCCTTCTTGAACTCGGAGACCATCCACTCGACGACCTTGGAGTCGAAGTCGTCGCCGCCGAGGTGGTTGTTGCCGCTGGTGGCCTTGACCTCGAAGACCCCCTCGCCAAGCTCGAGTATCGAGACGTCGAAGGTGCCGCCGCCAAGGTCGAAGACGAGGATCGTCTGGTCCTGCTCCTTGTCCATGCCGTAGGCAAGAGACGCCGCGGTCGGCTCGTTGATGATGCGCTTGACGTTAAGCCCGGCGATCCTGCCGGCGTCCTGGGTGGCCTGGCGCTGGGCGTCCTCGAAGTAAGCGGGGACCGTGATCACGGCGTCCGTTACCTCCTCGCCCAGATACTCCTCGGCGTCCCTCTTGAGCTTCTGAAGGGTCATCGCGGAGATCTCCGGCGGCGAGTACTCCTTGTCGTCGACCTGGATGCGGACGTCACCACCAGGTCCCGACTTGACTACGTAGCCGACGCGCTCGGCCTCGGCCTTCACGTCGCTGTAGCGGCGGCCCATGAAGCGCTTGATCGAGTAGACAGTCCGCTCCGGGTTCGTGACGGCCTGCCTGCGGGCGAGCTGCCCTACCAACCGCTCCCCGCTCCTCCTGTCGAACGCCACCACCGAAGGCGTCGTCCGCTCCCCCTCGGAGTTGGGGATCACCGTAGGGTCCCCACCCTCCAACACGGCAACGCAACTGTTCGTAGTGCCAAGGTCTATTCCTATGCTCTTGCCCACGCGCATACCTCCGAAATCAAGTTATCTCAATTGCCGGTAGTATAAAATCTTAGTGTCCTATGTGCAAGTTTTTTCGTTGCGGCGAGAGACTACAGAGGGGAGTTCTAATGGGGTAGGATAGAGGGGTCTCTGCGGGTGGGGGAGTAAGTTCTGGGAGGTTGTGGGAGGTTTGGACGAGACCATCTTGATAGTCGATGACGACGCGGCGCTTCTCGAGGTGACGTCCATAGTGCTGGCGTCGGAGGGATACAGGGTGTTGACGGCCGAGGACGGGGCCGAGGCGCTTGGCCTGCTGGGTCGGGAGGGCTTGGATCTGGTGGTGCTAGACATCATGCTGCCGCGGATGAGCGGGTTCGAGGTCCTAAAGAAGATGCGCGAGCAGAGCGACATACCCGTGGTCTTGCTCACTGCCAAGAGCCAGTCCGTGGACAAGGTAGTCGGCCTCGAGCTCGGGGCGGACGACTACATAACCAAGCCCTTCGACACCAAGGAGTTGCTGGCCAGGATCAAGGCCATCCTTAGGAGGTTCGGGCGGGACGGCAGGGGCCGGGAGGGGGTGTTGAGGCTCGGCCAGTTGGAGTTGGACCCGAACGGCTACACGGTGAGCCGGGCCGGGGTGCCGCTGGAGTTGACGCCGACGGAGTTCAAGATACTGACGCTCCTGATGCGGCGTCCGGGGCAGGCCTTCACGCGCGCCCAGATCTCCGAGGCCGTCTCCACGGGTTCGCACTACCTCGCCAGCCGCTACATAGACGTCCACATCAGCCGCTTGCGGGCCAAGGTCGAGCGCGACCCGTCCAAGCCTGAGGTCATACAGACGGTCCCGAGCGTCGGCTACCGGGCCGCCAGGCCCGTCTAGAGGTCCCGACGGAGGAGAGCGATAGACAAGAGGATCGATAGAAGACTGCTGCCGGCCCTGAGCTTCAAGGCGAGGATCTTCGTGGCGCTCGTCGGCATCTCCTCCGTGACGAGTTTGATCATCGGCCTGGTCCTCTACTACTTCGCCCAGGATCGGCTGGTAGCCGCGGAGAACAACCTGCTCGAAGAGCGCTCCAGGACGGCCAACGCCGGCGCGCAGGACTTCCTCGAAGGTTTGCGCAACCCCGAGGATCGCACCCTCCCCCCCGCCGAAAGCTACGCCGAGGATCTCGTCCGGTCCGTCGCCGACCCGACCGGCCTCGGGGTGCTCTACGTGGGCCCCGACGGCGAGCCTCTGGCAGCCCGCGACAGCCTCGGGAACCCGTTGAACCCGCGCAAGGTCTACGGGCGGCTAGGGCTCGACGGGGAGCTGGAGCGGATAGCCCGGTCCGGGGGGAGGGGGCGGCTCGTGTGGAGCGAGGGACGCTCCGGTTACGTGGCGCTCTGGCCGCTCACGGCTTCCGACGGGACCTTCAGGGGCGCCCTCGTCTACGACGTCCCGAGGGACGAGCTAGAAGAGACGCTCGCGTACCTGCGCTACGGTATCCTCGGGGCCATCCTGACCAGCGTGCTGCTCGCCGGGGCGGCGAGCCTGCTCCTCACCCGCCGGGTCAGCCGTCCCCTCTCGGAGACCAGGGACGCGGCCATAAGGGTAGCCTCCGGGGACTACGCGACGACCGTGCCGGTAAAGACCCGCGACGAGCTCGGCGAGGTCGCCAGGGCATTCAACTACATGGCCGAGGAGATAGAGCACTACGTCGGGGAGATCCAGGAGCAAAAAAGCCGCCTCGAGGCCGTCCTCGAAGCCTCACCCGAGGCGGTGGTCGCCACCGACCCCAACGAGCGCGTCACGATGGTCAACCCCGCCGCGGCCAGGATGCTGGGTATCCGGCCCTCCGACAGGGGACGCACTATGGAGGAGCTCGGCTCCCCGCGCGGGGTCCTCACGTGCCTGCGCGAGGCCGCCGCCAACGGGGTCGCCGTCAGGGAGGTCGAGGTCGGCGAGAAAGCGTACTGGGCCTACGCCGCCCAGATGGACCGGGGAGAAGGCGGCTTCGCCCGCAACGGCGAGAAGAACACCGGCATCATCCTGGCCGTCAGGGACATAACCGAGCACCGCTCGCTGGAGAAGGCCAAGAACGCCTTCGTCTCGGACCTCTCGCACGAGTTGAGGACGCCCCTGACCACCATCCAGAGCGCGGTGAGCTTGCTAGAGCGCGCCCGCGAGAGGCTCGACCCGCTCGAGCACCGGGCGCTCGAGCTTGCCGACCAGGAGCTCAGGCGCATCCGCGGGATGGTCGAGGAGCTGATGACGCTGGCCCAGATGGACTCCTGGCAGTACCAGCTCGAGGTCGGCCCGGCCGACCTGAGCACGGTAATCCAGACCGCCATAGAATCCGTAACCTCCAAGGCCCAGAGGTTCGGTATCGGGATCTACTTCGACGACGCGCACGAGCACCGGTGCGTGTGCGACGTCCAGAAGCTCTACCAGGTCTTCCTCAATTTGCTCGACAACGCGATCAAGTACTCAGACCCCGGCGCCCGCGTGGACCTCTCGATCCAGGAGGACCCCTCGTCGCTGACCGTGCGCGTCCGGGACACGGGCGTGGGCATACCCGAGGAGGACTTGGACCAGCTCTTCGAGAGGTTCTACAGGGTCGACAAGGACCGCTCGCGCGCGACCGGGGGGAGCGGGCTCGGGCTCGCCATAAGCAAGCAGATAGTCGAGATGCACGGCGGAAGCATCTCAGTCGAGAGCGAGCCCGGCGTCGGCTCCGTCTTCGAGATCCGGCTCCCCAAGGCCCCCCTCTCCCGCTCGGTTAGCCATGCGCTGTAAAGTGGCCCGCTACGCCCCGCTTCTCCTGGTGGCGGCCGCCCTGGGGGCGGCGTCAGGTTGCCTCCACCCTGAGGAGGAGAGCTCCCTCTCGCCGCTGCCCGCCGCGGCCGGACGGGTGGACCCGGGGCTCGGTCCGGGGGCGCGTCCGTTGAGCTTCGGTCCGGGGTACAAGGGTTCTCCGAGCTGGAGCCCTGAGGGCGACCGGATAGCTTTTACGATGGACGGCTATGTGGTGGACAAGCCACCGGAGGTGGACGACCTCAGGCGCTGGACGACCAGGGATTTCATCGCCGAGGACGCCGAGTGGGTCTCGGGCAAAGGCCTGACGATCCTCGGTACGGCCCCGGGCTCGGGGCCGCCATCCGGAACAGAAGAGATGACGAAGTCCGTCTACCGGGCGCGGGCCGGGGATGGCTCGTTCGATCTAAAAAAGGTCGCGACGGGGGTGCTGGCGATGGGATCCGAGCCCGCAAGGAGGGGAGGTTTGATCCTCGCCGTCGGCGGCGGGCCTTACGAGAGCGGACTCTTGCTGACCCGGGGTAGCGGGGAGGTCGATCGCGTCTACCCCGGCCTCGTCGAAGGCCGGGTCGTGGCTTTCTCCCCCTCGCCGGACGGCCGCAACCTCGTTCTGGCCGTGTGTCCCCCGGGAGACCGCGAGACCTCCGAGTTGGGCGTCTTCGACCTCCGAGGGGGAGGTTACCGGCGGATAACGCGGCTCGAGCGGGACCTGGAGATACTCGGCACGCCACAGTGGACCGGGCACGGGCTCTACTTCGTCGCCGGAAAAGAGGCACCCGCGGGGGGCGCCGCGGCACCCTACCACCTGTACCGGGCGGCACCGGATCCGGGCCCCCCGGAACCGGCCCCGGGCGTGGGGAAAGACTTCGTCGCCTCGAGCATCCGAGTCTCCCCCGACGGAGAGCGGCTGGCGGTGATCGGCCGCCTCAACCCGGAGTCGCCGGCCAACCTCTACGTGCTGGACCTCCTCGCCGAGAGGCTCGAGGCCGTAACCAACAACGAGGACATGGAGATAAAGACCGGGCCCGAAGACGTGGCGTGGTCCCCTGGCGGCGAGAGCGTCGCGATCATCGCCCGCTCCATCCCATCGACGGAGGCCGAGGTGCGCGCCGCCCCGGTAAACGAACTGCTCGAAGACTTCTATAACCTCTATGAGATCCCGGTCGAAGGTTCCGGGGAAGCCTCGCGATGAGGGAGATGGCGCTCTGGATCTCCGGCGCGGCCCTGGCCTTCTTCGCTACGGCCGGAGCTTTCTTGCTGCTGGCGAACCTCGCGACCGTCCGCTCCGAGGAGAGCCTGACGCCCGATCCACCGTCCAGGCACTCGGGACCGGACCTGGAGTTGAACGTGGACGAAGACCAGCTGGCCTCCCTCGAGGCGCTGCCCGCCCAGAGCCTCGATGTTACGGTAAGGAACCGGGGCGACGAGGCGCTCTCCGACATCACCCTCTCCCTGAACGTCTCCTCCGAGAACACCTCCCTCCCGGAGTCCCGCTACTACGGCCGCAAGGTAGAGAAGCTACCCGCCGGCGGGACTGCCGAGGTGCGCTTCGAGTTCGACCTCTCTGCCCCGGAGGCTTCCGGGAAGCTCGCCGCCGTCCCCGAGCCGTCGCGCAAGATCCTGGAGATAAGGGCCTCGACGCCTGAGGGCGTGCCGGCGATCAGGACGGCGATACTGCCGCTATGATCGGCTACCTATCACCGCGCTCTTCCGCCGCGCGGGCAAGGACCCCCGGCATCGGAACCCGCCGCTTCAAGCCGGGCAGCTTGACCCGTCCCACCAGCGCCCGCGCGAGCTCCCCGACCTCGACGGCGCTCTTCAGGTCGATGCGGGCCAGCGTGTAGTAGCTCCTCCCGTAGAGGGCGCGGCGCACCGGCCGCCAGCCGCTCTCCAGGAGGAAAGACGTGGGCGCGTGGTAGGGAGCCCCGCCGTCGCTGCTGATCGCCTCGACCCTGCCCACACCCCGCCCGCGGACGTCCCTGAGCATCCTGACCAGCAGGCGGCGGCGCGTGCGCGCATCCCCCTCGACGTACGCAAGCAGCGCGGCTTCCTCGTCGAGCGGGCCCAAAGGGTAGCGCGCCGCCCGCGCCAGGCGCCCGGGCGGCCCGTAGAGCACGAACCCCTGGATCTCCCCGCCCCGCCGCAAGACGAACCCCGCAGTCCCCCAAGAGGCATCCAGCTCGCGGAACCACTCCTCGGCCGAGTACGCGCCTGCGGTCCAGTAGGAGACCGTTGCCTCGAGCCCTGGTACCGCCTTGGCCTCCTCGGGGGAGATGGCCCCGACCATCGGCACGAACGAGGTGGGCTTCACCGCTCGGGCCCCAAATCCTGATCCTTCCGGCCCCTGAGCCGCTCCCGCGTCTCGCGTACCTTGCGGCGCAACTCCTCGGACCTCT
>JADDPU010000294.1:9540-18624 GCA_016781725.1 Rubrobacter sp.
CACCCGGGCGTCAGAGCCGTAAGAGACGTCCCGCAGGTGGAGGCGCGCCGCCCCGCTCTCCCCGGGAGAGGGGGTTGGATCTTGCGCCTCCGAGGTGGGGTCGGGGGGCCGGCGGGCTCCCTCGCGGAACTCGGCCAGTCGCTCGCGCATCTGTTCCTGGGCGTCGAAGTAGGTCTCGCGACCCCTCTCGTGGGCCTCCCCAGCCCGGTTCGCGAGCGACCCTCTTAGCTCTCTGCCGCTCCGCGGGGCGAGGAGAATGCCCGTCAGGAGCCCCGCCGCCCCGCCCAACAAGAAGGTTCTCAGCCGCTGCTTGTCCAGCACCTCTTCCTCCAGAGTTCGGCCTTTCGGGTTATTCTAACCTCTTTCGGCCCTGGATATCGGGACGCCGTGGCGGGGCGTGCTTGGGTCAACCAGCAGCGAGGACGCGCGCCGGCCTGCCCTTTCGGCTATCCCCGAGACGCGGTTGGCGACGATCTCGACTGCCGCGTCCGAGCTGTTCTCTATGTGGATGTTCTCGACCGCCTGTACGCCAACCCGCGCCGAGCTCTCGACTATGTAGTCGTGAATCTGGCGTATCTCCCTGAAGTAGGCTATGTACTCCTCAGCCGGACGGCGCATCGCGGTGCCCAAGGCCCTGATGTAGAAGCGCGAGCGGTGCACGTGCTCGTCCGAGAGGTACACCACCAGCGGGCACACGTTCGGGTGGTCCCTGTAACGGTTGAGGATGATCTCGGGCACCAGGTGCACGCCCTCGATGACGAGGTTGGTCCCTTCTTTCAGGCCGCGGTCGACGATGGCCTCGACGCCGACGGCGACCTGGGAGGCCTGTTGCCTGAAGCCGAAGAGGACCATCTCCTCCTCCTCGACCGGCACCCTGACGTCCTCGCGCTTTATCTCGTAAGAGCTCTTGTGCAACAGCGGGAGGAGGTCGGGGCTGACCGCGCGCCGCAACACCTCCCTTACGGAGTCGGTGCCGATGACGCTCTGGATGTTCAGACGCCTGGCGACGTCGGCGGCGAGCGTGCTCGTTCCCACCCCGGTAGCCCCGCCGATGAGCACCACGATGGGCTCGGTGGACTCCCTTAAGATGCGCCACTTGTCTAGCCTACCGACGACCATGGCGTCCTTCTTGACCAGCTTGTCCCTGACGCGGGCGAGGACCTCCTCCTCCTCGACCGTGAAGCGCTGCTCGGCCAGAAGCTCAGAGCGCACCTCGCCAGCTATCTTGTGCGCCAGCTCGGGGCGGGCGCCGGCCTGGGCGAGCGTCTGCGCCAGGATCCCCCGGGAGAAGGGGGTCTCCCTTCCCCCCCTGACTATCGTGATCTCCCGCTCGTCCATTGCACCCTCCAAGGGAAACGGCGAACGCTAGTCGCCGAGGATGCGGAGGCCCCCGAACTTCCTCCCCCGCCGCTTCCTGATGCGGTTGAAGAAGAATAGCAGAAACGCGACGAGAAACGCCGGCACGTACGCAACGAAGAGACCGATCGCCCCGCCAACCAGCGCAACCACGTCCTCGAACGCGCTCAAGAAAGACGAAGAGACCCCCGTCGAAGGCGTCCTGGCCGAAGGCCGTAATAGAACCTTGAGCACCGCCACCGCGCCCGCGACGACGGCCCCAACGACGAGCCACAGCGGGCTACCCGTCTCCACGTCCAACCCCAGCGCCGCGGTGAACAACAGCGCCCCGGAAAGTGCCCTGATCGGGACCATGACGATGTTGAAGAGGCGTTCCACGGCCCGGATCTTGTCCAGGACGACCTCAGCCACCGAGAGCGCCCCGAGAACGGCGAACAGTACCCACAGGTCCACCGCGACGATGGGCACCGGAGAGTCGAAGAGGCCGAGGACTGTGAAGAGCACGGCGAGCGCGAGCGGCAGGAAGGCCCTCACCCCCGCCACGGAGGCGAGTCCTATACCGAGGCCTATGGCGACGAGCATCTCCACGGGCAAGATTATAGACCAGTGAGCCCGCAGGCACGGCCCAACCGTGGTTTCGTCTGAGCTATACTTGCCGGACCTTAAGCGACGTTACAAATTCGGAGGATTCGTGCCTGAGACCGTGACGATGGAGAAGATAGTGGCCTTTTGCAAGCGCCGGGGCTTCGTGTACCAGAGCTCGGAGATCTACGGCGGCATCCGCTCCTCCTACGACTACGGTCCTCTGGGCGTCGAGTTGAAGCGCAACATCAAGGAGGAGTGGTGGCGCCGCATGGTCCACGCGCGCGAGGACATGGTCGGCCTCGACTCGGCGATCATCATGCACCCCAAGGTGTGGGAGGCCTCGGGGCACACGGCCACCTTCAACGACATGCTCGTCGAGAGCCGTACCAGCGGCCGGCGTTACCGGGCGGACCACCTGATCGAGGACGCCACGGGACGAGAGGTCGAAGGGCTCTCCCCCGAAGAGTTGACCGAGATCATAGAGGGCGACGAGCGCATCAAAGACCCCGCCGATGGCGGCAGGGACTTCGCCCCGGTGCGCCCCTTCAACCTTATGTTCGAGACGTACACGGGCCCCGTCAAGAGCCCCGAGAACATCGCTTACCTGAGGCCCGAGACGGCGCAGGGGATCTTCGTGAACTTCAAGAACGTGCTGGATACCACGAGGGTCAAGGTGCCGTTCGGGATCGCCCAGATAGGCAAGTCTTTCCGCAACGAGATCACGCCGGGCAACTTTATCTTCCGCACCCGCGAGTTCGAGCAGATGGAGATGGAGTTCTTCGTCGAGCCGGGCACGGACGAGGAGTGGCACGAGTACTGGATCGAGGAGCGCTTCAACTGGTACCTGAACCTCGGCCTGAGCGAGGAAAAGTTGCGCAAACGCGAGCAGACCGAGGACCAGCGGGCGCACTACGCCACCCGCGGGGTGGACATCGAGTACAACTACCCGTTCGGCGGCTGGTCGGAGCTGGAGGGCATCGCGAACCGCACCGACTACGACCTGAAAAAGCACGCCCAGTACTCAGGCCAGAGGCTCGAGTACTTCGACCAGGCGAACAACAAGAGCTTTATCCCCTACGTCGTCGAGCCGGCGGTTAGCCCCGACAGGATCATGCTCGCCTTCCTCGTCGACGCCTACACTGAAGAGGAACTGAACGGCGAGCGGCGCACCGTCCTTAAATTACACCCCCGCCTCGCCCCCACCAAGGCCGCCGTCTTCCCGCTCTCGAAGAAAGAGCCCGTCTCGACGATCGCCCGCGAGCTCTACGACGACCTGAAGGGCGACTACCGCATCTTCTACGACGACTCGGGCTCCATCGGGCGCCGCTACCGCCGCCAGGACGAGGCCGGGACCCCCTTCTGCGTAACCGTGGACTTCGACACCATAGAGGACAAGCAGGTCACCATCCGCGACCGGGACACCCTGCAACAAGAGCGCATCCCGATACAGGCAGTCCGCGAGCGGCTGCAGGGGCTCATCTCCGGTTAGTCTCCGGGGAGGCGCCGTAGAGCAGTTCGGCGCCTCCCCGGCCGGCGTTGCGGTTCAGTCCTCCGGGATCTCGTCGTAGACCATCTTCAGGTCCATGCCTTGCGCGCGGCGCACGAGGCGGAAGATCACGTACAGGGCCAGCGCGACCCCGTAGAGGACCGCCATGTAGATCAGCGACTGGCCGTTGTTGATACCGTAGGTAGCGTCGGAGAGCCACTTATAGAGGCAGAACAGCAGGAACACCGAGAACAGGGTTGCCGCTACGGTTATGAGGGGGATACCGAGCACGTTGTAGCGGGCTATCGGGGAGGCGTTGTAGATCTCGGGTTTGCGCCACGGCAGGATTGCCGCCGCGACAGCAGAGCCCAAGAAGGTCATGGCTATGACCAGGGTCGCGTCCAGGGTGTAGGTAGCGAAGTTCTCTCCATAAGCGTAGAGATAGCTGATCGGGATAGAAGGTATGAGCATGAGCGCCAGCGCGACGTAAGGGACGCCGTTACGTGAGGTCTTGGCGACCCACTCAGGCAATACCCGGTCGAAAGCGGTCGCGAAGACGACCCGCGTGGAAGACAGGAACACCGACCCGACCCATCCGAAAAACCACAGTGACAAGAGCGCGACCAGGATGAACTGAAGGATTGGGTTCCCAAGGAGGAATGCCGCGAAGAGCCCCGGGTAAGGCCACGCCGACGTCGGCGCGCCCTCGGCGCCGGACCAGTAGGCGTTGTTCGCCGCGTAGTAGAAGTCCCAGCCGAAGGTCTTGGCGAAGAGGAGCAGCATTATGACCGCGACGGCCGAGGTAACTATGAGGGCGCCACCCATCGCGTAGATGTTCTTGCGGAAGTCCGAGGCGCCGCGGACCTCGCCGTAGAGCGTGGCACCCCAGTTGGACCACAGGTTGAAGAACACGATCATCGGTATGAGGAGCAACGTCGGGCCGAAGGCGAGCTCCCCGAGGCTGGCGGTCTGGAGGCTTCCCGCTTCGAGGGTCTGCTGGTAGGCGTTCCCCCCGGCCCCGTAGAGCTCCTGAGCCTCGGAGTTAAAGGCCCCGACGAAGTCGGAGTTGGAGTTGAAGAGCAGGAGAGCTAGCATGATCACGAGCCCCAAGACCCCTCCGTAAAAACAAAACTTCTGGATGCGGGCGTAGGTCCTCATGCCGAGCGAGATCAGGATAGACGCCAGAATCGCCACGACCATGGAGGCGGTGAACACGCCGCTTGGCGTCCCGAAAAAGGAGGCCAACCCGTCGAGCCCGGCGATGGTCGCCAGCGGGACGAAGACCTGAATGTTGAGGATATTCGCGTAGATCGGGACCCAGTGCCACAGGATGAACCACCAGCCCGTTACGGCGAGGACGAAGCCAACCCCGCCGCCGAGCACACGGCTCATCCACACGTAGTCGCCGCCGGCCCGCGGCATCACGGCGATCAGCGAAGCGTAGGTTATCGCCTGGAAGACCAGGTAGAGCCCCGAGAGGATTATCGCGTAGATCAACGACCCGTCAGGGATGAACGGTGCGAACGAAAAGATGTAGAGGCCCAGCGTGATCAGGTTGATGGCGAATGCCGCGTAAATGAACCCGTCAAAGACCGACCAGCCCCTCAGAAGGCCCGTCGCCTTCCTCTGGAACAAGTCGCCCGCACTGGAACCCGCCGTGGTATTGCTGGCCATTTATCTCTCCCTTATCCGCTGGTGAGTACGAACCGCTTGACCTTCTTGCCGCCGTCGAGGTCGACCACGGCCCCGAGCAGCTGTCCCTGCTCGTAGGAGCTTCCGGGGTTGATGCACAGCGTCCGCCCTATGCGCGTGTTGCCCCGCGCCTCGTGTATGTGCCCGTGCAGCGCGAGGGCGGGCTGCCCCTCCTCTATCGCCTCGCGCACCGCCGTCGAGCCGACGGGCACGATCGAACGCCCGCCGTGCTTGGGGCGCATGTCCTCGTCTATCTCCGGCGCGTCGTCGAGGCCCGAGCCGTGGGGCGGGCAGTGGAAGTTGTAGACCGTCTTCTCCGGCGGGGCCGTAACCTGCGAGGTCATCTTCCGCAACCTCTCGGCGAGATCGCTCTCGTCCTCCTCGCGGTAGGTGTCCCAGGGGGTCCGGTTGGCCCAGCCCGTAGAGACCATCTGGAAGTCGCCGAACTCGATGACCCTGCCCTCGGCGAGCCGCACGTGCTTGGCGGCGGCGATGATCTCGTCCACCTCGAACTGGTCGTCGTTGCCGGGGCTGACGAAGCACTCGATGCCGGTCCCCTCGAGCTTCTCGTCGGCCATCCGCATCCAGCGCTCGACGGTGCCAAGCATCTCCTGGTGGAAGAGCTGCTCGCGCAGGTTCTCGTCTGAGGCGAGCTCGGCCATCTCATCGGGGGTGGTGCGGAACGGGTAGTAGCCGCGCTGGCGCACCGAGGTCTCGAACTCCTTGACCTCGTCCTCGGACTCGAAGGTCCGCCGGTTCTCGAGCAGCGTGGCCTGCCAGCGTCCGGCCCCCTCCTCGACTATGGGGACGAGGGCCTTGCCTGTCATGTCGCCGCCGAGGATGATCGCCTTGGCCTCGTAGTGCTTGCCGGCGTTCAGGAACTTTTTCCAGCACGTCTCCGAGCCGTGGATATCCGTGGCGAAAAAGATCCTCGTGTCGGGTCCGCGGGAAAAGAGCTTGGAGATCATGGTCCTCCTTCCACCTCCTCGGGCAGGTCGTACCAGCGTTTGCGCTCTCCTATCTTCGCCCGCATCTTCCAGCCGAAGGATTTCGGCTCGCGCTCGATGCGCTCGAGCAACGCGCGGATACGGCTCTTGATGCGCTCCTCGCTCGCGGCGGGCAACTCGTAGCGCTCCAGGTGACCCTCCAGGGCTTCGAGGTTGGCGGTGAAGGTGCGCCAGAGACCCCAATCCGAGGCGCACAGCTTCGCGACGTGCGCGGCGTTCACGGCCTCGCCGTCGCTCTCCCCCACCGGGTGGTCGTGCAGGATGGCCAAAGCGTCGCGGACGTCCTTCTCGTTGAGTTGGACGATCTGGAGCTTGGTGAGCAAGAGCTCCGCCAGGGGCACCGTTACGGGCTCGAGCGCGAGCCGATCTCCGAAGGGGATCTCGTGGCTCATCTTGAAGTTGCCGACGAGTACGTCCACCTGCCTGTCGTGTTCTCGGTCGAAGTACAGCAGCCGCTCCCTGCCGTAGATCGCGTTGAAGCGCGTCTGGGGCACGTAGCCCAAAGACTCGAAGAACCGTTGCGCCTCGGCGGACTTGCCCTTGGGGACGATCCAATCCAGGTCGGCGTACTCGCGCTCGAAGGCAGGGTTCAGGCCCTCATCGGGGGCGCGCAGCCGGATCGCCACCCCCCCGAGCAGCCTGAGCACTACGTTCTCTCTCTCCGCCTCACCGGCGATCCGGCGGGCCTCCTCGACCATGTCGGCCCGTATGCCGTCCGCGCTCTCGCTCTTCACTACCCCTCCTCCGCGTTCTTGGCGGCCTCGACCCACGGTTCCACGACCCCGCGGTTGCCCCTGAGCCACGTCCTCGCGCCCTCGACGGGGTCTTTGGCCTCGTTGATCTCGTTCTCCAGGGCGTTGACCTGCTCCTCGGTAAGCTCGAGGTGGTCCATGAAGGTGTAGGCGATGGGTTCTTCCTCCGCCAGGCTCTCGCGCACTATGGTGGAGACGTCGGAGCCCTCCGTCAACTCTCCGAGCGCGCCCTTGGGGTCTTCGAGGTAATCGAAGTCGTAGACCTCGTTCATCCAGTGCGGGCTCCAGGCGACGAAAGCGAAGTTCTCCTTGGTCCGGTAGCGCTTCCGGACCTCGGCGAGCATGGCCGGGGTGTCGGCCGCGACGAGCTGCGGCTCGAGGTCGTACTTGGGGACCACCGAGCCGCTGAGCTTATCCATAAAAGGCGATCCCGGCTCGATCCCGATGATGTGCTCGACCCCCGCGCCGTTGAGATCGGAGATGCTCTCGAGGCCCATGTAGCTGGGGGTGGCTATGCTGGTTCTGGTATTGCCCTTGAACCAGGGGTCGAGCAACTCTACGTCGTCCTCGACGGTGCGCAGGATCTCCTCCTGGTTCGGCATCCAGGTGTCCTGGAACGCGTCTGCCTCTTCGGAGGCGACCATCTCGTAGACTGGCCCTACGTCGTCGGCGAGCTTGAGCTCCACCTTTTCGTAGCCGAGCTCTTCCTGCAACAACACCTTCGTGAGGCTTGAGACGGCGACGTTCTCGTCCCACTCCAGGTAGCCCAGCGTCAGGTCGGGTCCCCCGGCGAAACCACAGCCCACGGCGAGGGCCCCGGTGATCAGGACGGCCAGCAAGAACCTCAGCAAGCTCAGAGGCGGCGGCGCAAGCATCCCGATTTTCGTCGGGTCGTTGGTCCCGCTCGGGTGGCAGCCTACACCGTTCCTGTCGCCAGCCTCCGCGGCCTCTCCTTCACTCGCCTGCAACGTCACGTTGCACGTTCCGGCGCTTACCCTTCTCCACCGGTAAAGAACAGCCCCTGCACCCCTTACGTCCTATCCCACGGCCAGGCGCGAGTACCGATAAAATCATACGGTGTTCCCGGCCCCCGTTCAACCGGCTACAACCCCTGCCAGCGCATACGTCTGGAGCCTGCGAGGTCGTGCGCCTACCGCTACCGGTGGTAAGCTCGCCTCTCTCGGGTTAAACTAGCGGCGTCTTGCGCCTGTAGCTCAGGGGATAGAGCAGCGGTTTCCTAAACCGCTCTGTCGAAGAATCCTTCCAGGCGCATCCCCTGCAAATCGCAGGTTTTTCTACGGGGTCTATCTCTCCACTACAGCTTCAGGTACAGCAGAAGTGGAGGCAACGTGGGCAGAAGGGGCAAGGGCGAGGGGTCCGTCTACCGAAGGAAGGATGGGCTTTGGGTCGGTCAATACAAGATCGAGACCACAAACGGCAAAAAGACGAGGTACATCTACTCCAAGAGCCGGAGGGACGTAGCGACCAAGTTGGCCGCTGCCATTGCCCAGAGGGACAAGGGGATCGTTTTCGATTCCGGGTCCCTTACGTTGGAGGAGTATCTGTCCCGGTGGCTCGATTCCGTCGAAGGCACCATCAGGCCGAGGGCGTACGAGAGGTACGAGCAATCTTGCAGGCTGCACATCAATCCCTCGTTGGGTGACACGAAACTCGACAGACTCCGGCCTATGCAGCTTCAGGACCTTTACCGGAGGAAGCTCAAGATACTGTCTCCTAGAAGCGTACAGATAATCCACGCAACGCTCAACAAGGCCCTGAAACAAGCGGTCGCTTGGTCCTTGATCGCGAGGAACCCCGCTGAATCTTCGCACCCCCCCAAAGCTTCCGCCAAAGAGGTATCCCCCCTTACCGAGGAGCAAACCAGGACATTCCTGCGGGCAGCGAAGGGCAGTAAGCTTGAAGCCCTGTACGTCCTCGCCATCACCACCGGTATGAGGCAGGGAGAGCTTTTGGGGCTTCAGTGGACGGACCTGGACCTCGATTCAGGAGCCTTGAGGGTGAGGAGGACCGTCTACAACGGTCGGGTTCATCCCCCGAAGACCAAGAAGGGCAAGAGGAGCATAACCCTCACCAACGAAGCCGTTGCCGCGCTCGGAAGTCATGAGAAGATCGGCGAGTGGGTCTTCTCCACCCGGACGGGCAACACCATTAGCTGCCAGAACCTCAACTATNNNTCGTTCAAGCC
>JADDPU010000121.1 GCA_016781725.1 Rubrobacter sp.
TTAAGCACGAGGCGACCAACGTGGGTGGCTTCTGGATAACGAACCCAGACAACGTGGTGGAAGGCAACGTCGCGGCGGGTGTGCAGGGTAGCGGCATCTGGTACGCGCTGCCGCAGCGCCCGATAGGGCTCTCTACCGAAGCGGGCATCGCGCAGAACGTGTACCCGAACAGGACGCCCCTGGGTTCGTTCGCCGACAACACGGTGCACTCCAACGCCACCGACGGCTTCAGGCTCGACGACACGCCGCGGGCCGACGGTTCGCTCCTCAACGGGGTTCGCTACGACCCCAGGTCGAACCCCGCCAACCCGGAGAGCGCGCCGGTGCGGGCCAACTTCGTGGGACTGAAGGCGTGGAAGAACCGCTTCCACGGCGCGTGGATGCGGTCCACCAACGCTGATCTATCGGAAGCGGAACTGGCGGACAACCGCCAGGGCGTCGGCTTCCCGAGCGACGGGACGGATGTGCAGAACATCTTCGTGGTGGGCGAGACGGAGAACGCGGGGAACGCCGAGAAGTGGGAGCCCACCCGGCCCGACGGCGCGGAGGTGCCTGTTACGATGGATCCGAGTACCCCGATAACGGGCTTCGACTTCTACAACAGCGCGGCTGTGAAGGGGGCCACGTTCGCGGGCTTCGAGTCCGACGCGCAGCGGCCGGCGGGTGCACTGGGGAGGTTCGCTGGGAATCGCTTTGCCTTCTTCAAGAATAATCCTGTGATGGATCTCTCGTTCGCACCCGGTACGGACCGCCTGTACTTTGCGCCCCCCGAACAGGATCGTGACGGCGACCATTCGCTGCTGGTGCAGGATCGGGACGGCACGCTCACAGGCGAGGCCGGCGCGGTGGTTACGGTGAGGGAGCCGTTCCTCGCTACGGACGCCTGTCGCTTGCGGACCGATTGGAATGCGTACGTTTGCGGTACCGGTTCCGCGCCCACACCCATCTACGCTTCGTTCACGGCAAGGGTTACGATGGGCGCTGCCTCGCCGATCAAGCCGCTGACCTTGCGGCGCTGGGATGGCGTTACGCAGAGCCTCATGGGCCCGTCCCCGACGTCACCCGAGATGCACACGAACCTGATAGCGAACCGCCTGTACCGCGTGGGGTTCGACGGCGGCGTGTCGGCGCTGCCCAAGGAGACCCAGTACATTTTGCGCAACGGGGTGAACCAGACGCTAATGGTGGAGGTGCCCGTACCAAACAACTCGTTCCGCGTGCAGAGGCACTCAAAGGTGCTGGAGCCGGCGCGCAGCATCTCCGCCCTTAAGGCGATGACGACGAGCGGCTACTATTACAACCCGGCGACGAAGGTCGTGACGTTGCGCCTGGTGGCTGGCACGAATATCTGGGAGGAGCTGCGCATCAGGCGTACGGACATGTAAAGTGAGGTCTCCATGAGACCCCCGCTTCGACGGTACAGGAGGAGAAGA
>JADDPU010000381.1 GCA_016781725.1 Rubrobacter sp.
GCCAACCGGCAGCGCGTGACGGCGGCCGCCCGAACGCGGGCGGATCTCCCCGTCGTTGCACGGCTAAAAGCCAGGTAGCCGGGTCCTTGGCCGGCCGTCTATCCCGAGCTTCGGCGGGGAAGCGAGTGAGGCAGCCGTTTGGATCCCTGATCTCTCGCGCACGCGTCGCGGTGGCTCTCGCTGGTCTAAAGTCCGAACACTTCTCAGAGAAATCCGAAAAAATCTCGAAACCCGCTTGAACCTCACGCAGCGTGAGGTTGTACCCTTGCTGTGGTAGGCGCTGGCGGCCGAGAGAGGAGCGTTCGGGTTGCGGCAGGGGGCCACAGAGAAGACCGAGTGGAAGGTGGGGGATCTCGCGGGGCGGACGGGGCTGTCCGTGCGGACCCTCCACCACTACGACGAGATCGGCCTGCTCTCGCCGTCTGGTCGCACGGGGTTGGGGCACCGTTTGTACTCCGCCGGGGACGTCCTGCGGTTGGAGCGGATACGCTCGCTGCGCGCCCTGGGTCTCTCGCTGGAGGAGATCCGGGGTTGTCTCGAGGATCCGGGTCTCTCGGTGCGCGGGCTCGTGGAGTTGCGCGTCTCGGGCCTGAGGGAGGAGATCCGGCTGCGCCAGGAGCTTTTGCGGCGCCTCGAAGCCGTGGCGGCGCGTCTACGCCCTGGCGAAGAGGAAGTCCCGGCCGAGGAGTTGGTAGAGACGGCGATGGAGGTGATCGAGATGTCGGAGAGGATCGAGAAGTACTACACCCGCGAGCAACTGGAGGCGCTCGAGAAGAGACGGCAGGACGTCGGCGAGGAGAGGATCCGGGCCGCCGAAGCCGAGTGGGCCGGGCTGATGGAAGAGGTCCGCCGGGAGATGGAGGCGAACACGGACCCCGCGGAGATAAGGGTGCAGCGGCTCGCCGCGCGCTGGATGGGGCTCGTCAAGGAGTTCAGCGGTGGGGACCCCGGCATCGAGCGCTCGCTCGGCAACATGTGGCACCAGGAAGAGACCATCCACGGCATCGACACCGTCGAGGTGCGCGGGATGATGGAGTACATCTCGAGGGCGAGCGCGGCCTCGAACCGGCAGGACTAGGACCCGCCCGGTGATCCCTTGAGGGCCGGGGCCTGCGGGCTCCGGCCCCGCACTTTGGCGCCGGGCTCGTCCTCGCCAAGCGCAACCTCGTCCAGATCCCGCATCCCCGAGCTCTTGGTCGGCTTCAGGCCTGACGCCGGCCTCGGGGGCTGCTCTTGCTCCTGAGCTTCGCTTTCTCATGGAACGGGGCGACCATCGGGCTCCTGGTCAGGAGCGTCGAAGCCGGGCAATCCACCGGCTTTATCTGGCTGTTCCCCCTCACCTTCGCCAGCAGCGCCTTCGTGCGGACCGATGGCATGCCTGACTGGCTCCGGGCCTTCGCAGACCCTCAGCCCATAACCCAGGTGGTAGAGGCGGTGCGGGGCTTCCTCCTGGACCGGCCCGTTGGCTCGCACGGGTGGCAGGC
>JADDPU010000041.1:0-14181 GCA_016781725.1 Rubrobacter sp.
CAGGCCCGATACCCCCAACCTCGACCGCGTGCCGAACCTGATCCACGATCTGCACATAGATCGGCACCCCACTGCGCGGGTCGACGTCGATCCAGACAGCTACAGCCCTCACCTCCTTTATTGTCTCAATGTATTATTTTTATAACACACTAATACACAAACGGGTCGGCGTCAAGTCCAAGAGGCTCAAGTAAGGAATCGTTCGCGAAAGATCGGGCCTGATCTTCTTGCTACAAGTACGTATTTTGCATGATCTTTGGTTGATACAAGGTGGAATACGCAGTTTGCGGGATACGCCGGTTCGGGTCGCCGCATTACGCTTGGGCCGTGATGAAGGGTGGGGCCCGAGCGGGGCTCCGAGGCGACGAAAAGGATCCGAGATGAGGCGAGTTATTATGTTGCTGGCGACCATGACGGTGGCGCTCGTGTTGGTTGCGGGGGCATCGCTGGCGAAGCCGCACGACGAGAAGGACAAGGTAGATGCCGAGCCGCTGGGGGCTGTAGACACGTCGGTTCCCACGGAGGGTTTAACGGCGCCGGCGCCTTCTGAGGATGGGAAGATCAAGGTGGTGCCCAGCTCGCCGGCGAAACCCGTCGAGCAGGGGATCGCGGCCTCGCAGGCGAAGTGGCTGAGCGGCACGAGCTCGAACACCTACTACATGAACCCGTTCAACAATCAGATACAGATGCTCACCACCGAGTTCATCAGCTACTGGGGCACCGAGGACGAGAGCTACCCCAGGGTCGGCGAGCTCTACTGGGGCAAGGTCACGATAGCCAACGTCAACCCCTCCAGGTCCACGCCTACGATGCCCGAGATCGAGCTGCCGCGCAACACGAAGTTCGCCCTGGTAGCCGGCGATCCTAACATGAAGATCACCTGCATCCTCGACAACTTCATGACGGGGGAGAGCCGGACGCTCACGGGTGACGCCTGCCCGCAGGCACCCAAGCAGCCCGGCACTTATGAGCTTTACAAGCTCTCTCCGAAGGACGGGTACTGGACGATCCAGCCGGGAGAGGCGATAAGCGTTATCTTCCCCATCTACTCTACCTCCGAGCTGAAGGGTTGGGCGGCGTCCCCCGCCGACTGCCTCTCGAGCTCGGTGTGGGCAGCCGCCGCCATCGGGTTCTGGGATACCCCGGAGCCGCACGATCGTTGCCCGGTGCCCAAAGACCACGGTATAGACCAGGGCGTGTGGGTGGCCGCTAATCCGCCGACGGTGGAGTACCCGACCCCCTCTGCCACAAAGATAACGGAGACGGGCGCCACGACCACGGGGCACCTCTACTACCACTTCCAGCCGGGTACGGCCTACCTGGATATCGGCACCACGACCTCCTACGGTAGGAGCGACTCCCTGGCCATAGCGGACACCCACGACGCGCTCGCGATCTCCAACGACTGGACCGGCCTGAAGCCCGACACCACCTACCACTGGCGGCTGCGGTTCGTCGACAGGCAGGGACGCACCTTCCTAGGGGCCGACCAGACCTTCAGGACCGCCCCCGACACCAGCGCGCCCAGGGTCACGCGTGTAGGGCCAGCCGAGAGCGCAACCGGCGTGGCACCCGGGGCCAACGTCACCGCCTTCTTCTCCGAAGCGATGAAGGCCGGCACCATCGACGCCGGTAGCGTCAAGCTCTACAAGGCGGGCTCGGCGAGGGCCCTTGCGGCCACCGTCTCCTACGACGCGACGGCCCAGAAGGCGACGTTGAACCCGGACGTCAACCTGCAACCGGGCGCCAAGTACAAGGCGGTCGTAAACCCGGGGGCGATGGACCTCGCCGACAACCCGCTGGACCAGAACCCGACCGTGGCCGGTAACCAGTCAAAGACGTGGACCTTCACGGTGAAGAACTAGCCGACCGAGGCGTAAAGGTTTACAAGGGCCGGGGTCCTTCGGGGCTCCGGCCCCTGCCGTTGACGCGGCCCAACAAGAACGCTTCGGGGAAGGGCTTACGGGATCCAGACGCGAGCTGGCGATTCGTCGGGGAGGGAGGTAAGTATCACCTTTTTGACTCCAAGGCGCCAGAGCTCGCGGGTGACCACGGAAGCGTCGGCCATGCTGCGGCCAGGCTCGACGCCGGTGATGAGGGCGGCGACCTGGGCTCCTTCGGGCACTCTGGCGAGCGAGCCCCGCGCGAGGGCCCGGGCGAAGGCCCCGGCGGTTATGCTCTGGCCGGGGCCTATGCCGGTAAGGTTCGAGAAGACCTCGGGACGGTGGACGTGCTCTTCGTCGACCGGCGTGCCAAGGGCGCGCACGTTGCCGACGGCGACCACGAGCGTCGCTTCATCCGGGATGACGGGCTCGTGCTCGGCGGTGCCCTTGATCGGGCGCCGCCGCGACCCGTCGGCCTCTACCAGGACCACGTCGGCGAGCGAGACGAGGCCGGAGATTAGGCCAGGGTCAAGGCCGCTCACCCGGTTCTTCGAGAGCATGCCGCCACCAACGACTACCCCGCCGGGGGCACCGGAGAGCGCTCTCTCTATCTCCGCGCGCAGGTCGCCGTCGTGCTCCGAGGTGACGAGCGGTCCTATCTTGTCCGCCTCGCTGAGGCGCATCTTCGTAGTCGGCGCGGCGAGGACCTTCATCCCGGCCTGCTTGAGCTCTCCGGCTACCGCCAGGATCGCGCCTGACTTGCCCCCGGCCCCGACGAAGGCGGCCACGCTCCCTGACGAGATACCGAGCGCTTCATGCAGCTTCAAAACCACTCCTGTCCCCGCGGCGGCGGATCTTGTTCGACTCTATTCATGGTACATCAAGATGCCGGTTGGCGTGCTTTATGGCATGTTGGATACTAGGAGGTGGTGTAGGATACCGAGAATCGCTCTGGCCGGCGCTTCGCGGATTACGCCGGGCACGGCGCGGGTAACTAGGGGTTGTAACCGGGACCAGAGGAAGGGAGAGTGAGAGATGGAGGGGCGAGAACGGGTCGCCGAATTCGGTAGGGAGTTGAGGGAGGGGCCCGAGCCTTCCGACCGTAGCATCAAGGAGATAATAGACGTCCTGAGGCCGCAGCTTCAGGAGCTGGTAAGCAAGCAACTAGAGCTGGCGAGGACGGAGCTGGCGCCGGTGGGCAAGAGGGCTGGGTTGGCCGCCGGTCTCCTGGCGGCCGGGGCCGTTTTCATGCTCGTCTTCCTCATCTTCCTTTCGCTGACGGGGGTCTATCTGCTCAGCCTCTTCCTGCCTCCCTGGGTCTCGGCGCTGATCGTCTCTGGTATACTATTGCTGGTTGGGGGGATACTCGCCGGATCGGGCGCCAGCATCTTGAGGAACCTGGATCCCAAGCCCCACCGGACGATCCGCACCCTCCAGCAGAACGTCAACTGGATAAAGGGGCAGTTTAGGTCATGAGCGAGAGACCGGAGCGCATAGAGCGGGAGATGTTCGAGATCCGGAGCCGCATGGCCCCGGACGTGAGGGATCTCAAGCAGCACACCAGCCCCAAGGTCATAGGAGAGCAGGTCAAGCGGACGGCGCGCCAGCGTGTCCGTGACGCTGTGAACCGCCTGAAGTCTAACCTGAGGTCCAGGCAGCAAGCTCTCGTCGACTCGGCGAGGCGCCAGGTGGACTCGGCGCGGGAGGCCGGACGCAAGCGCGACCCTTCCGCCTTTACCGACGCCGTGAAGAGCGACCCGAAGCCCCTCGTCCTGCTCGCCGTCGCCCTCGCCGTTACGCTGCTGATGGCCCGCAAGGTGACCAACGGCAAGGATTAGGGGAGTCCTCCCGGGTCCCGCCCGCCACACGGTCCGGGCCGTCCGGCGCTCACCTTGACCCACGTCCACTTCCAGCCCGTGGGCGGCGCGGCCGGCGACATGACCCTCGCGGCCCTCGTCGCGGCCGGGGCCTCGCTGGCCACGATCACGGCCTCCCTCCGAAGCCTCGGCGTCGCCTTCGACCTCACTACCGAACGGGCCGAGGTGAGCGGCGTCGGAGCGCTCAGGGCGGCCGTAGGATACCCAGAGGAGCACGCCCACCGCACCTTTCGAGACGTCCGCACCATGATAGAGAACGCGGACCTTTCGGACCGCGCCGCCTCTCGCGCCGTCGAGGCCTTCCGCCTGCTGGCCGTTGCGGAGGGCGCGGTGCACGGCGAGGACCCGGAGGAGGTCACCTTTCACGAGGTCGGGGCGGTCGACTCCATCGTCGACGTGGTCGGGAGCTGCGTCGCCCTTGAGCTTCTGGACGCGGCCTCGGTGAGTTGCGGTCCACTGCCCATGGGTGCCGGCGTCGTCGAGGCCGCCCACGGCCCCCTTCCCGTGCCCGGCCCGGCCACGCTGGAGATACTAAAGGGTTCGCGGGTGCGCTGGACGGAGGAGACCCGCGAGACGACCACCCCGACCGGGGCTGCCCTCATGAGCGCCTTCACCGGCGGCGCGTTCTCTGACGCGGCCCCGCCGATGACCCTGCGCGCCGTAGGCTATGGGGCCGGAAGCGCGAGTTTGCAGAGCGCCCCGAACCTGCTGCGCGCGGTAGTCGGGGAGCTCGAGGGGCCTTCGGGCGATCTTGAACTCCTCGAGGCCAACGTGGACGACGCGCCAGGCGAGCTCCTCGGCGCGGCGGTCGAGCGCCTCCTCGCGGCCGGGGCCCCGGACGCCTGGCTCGAGCCCGTCGTGATGAAGCGCGGGCGCGGGGCTTACAAGGTCTGCGCCCTAACCCGCTCGGGCGACCGGGAGCGCCTCGCCCGGCTCCTCATGCGGGAGACGGGAACCCTCGGCGTCCGCCACCACGCCGTGGGCCGCACCGTCGCCGAGCGCCGCCGCGTGGAGGTGGATCTGCCCTACGGAAGGTGCAGGGTCAAGGTGGGGAGTATCGACGGGGAGGTCTTCGCAGTCGCCCCCGAGTACGCCGACGCCGCCCGGCTCGCCGAAGAGTCGGGCCTGCCGCTACCTAAAGTGTACTCGGACGCCCGGAGCGCCTACGAAAGCAACGGCGGTCGGCGAGAATAGGAACTGACGAAGACGCAAGCCGGCGGTCACGATTCGCCCGGCCCTACCGCCAATCGTGCCTCGGGCCACTGCCGAAAGATCGGGGCAACCACCAACAAAGAGCGAAGGTTGAAAGCTGAAAGTACGACAAAAAGGGCCGGGCGGGACTCCCGGCCCTCACCGTTTGTGGCTCTCAGGCGGGGGTAACGTTGACCGCCTGCAGTCCCTTCTTGCCTTGCGAGGTCTCGAAGGTCACGTGAGCCCCCTCTTCCAGGGTCTTGAACCCGCTCCCCTCTATAGCGGTGTAGTGGACGAAAAGGTCCTCGCTACCGTCGTCCGGGGAGATGAAGCCGTAGCCCTTCTCGTCGCTGAACCACTTTACAGTTCCTTGGGCCATGCCTACCGCGCCCACCTTTCTCTTCCCGAGCCGAACCGGCGGAGCGTCACGCGCCGCCAGAGGCGTCCACCGACCCGACCCTCTTCCAACTTACGGAGCGCACTCTAGTACAAAGTATGGTGGCTTGCACGCGAGCCCGGAAGGCTACTCCGGGAAGTCCGTATCCAGCAGCGCGGCGCAGCTCTCGTACACCTCGACGGCACCAGCCACCTTGAGGGCCTCCTCGTCGTACGCCCCGCCGGTGAGAACGGCGACCGTCCGGACCCCCGCCGCGCTGGCTGCCTCGATGTCCCACACGGAGTCGCCGACGGCGACGGTCTCGTCCGGGGAGGCCCCGGCCTTCTGCAACGCCAGCTCGAAGATGTCCGGGGCGGGCTTGGACTCCTCGACGTCGCTGGAATTGACGACGCCGGCGATCCTCCCCTCGGTCTCGAGAAGCTCCATATAGTGCTCGAGCTCCTCGGGCTTGGCGCTGGTCACGAACCAGACCCCGTAGCCCCGCTCGGCCAGCGAGGCTATGAGCTCCTTGGCACCGGGAAGCGGCGTGCCGTGCTCCTGCATCTCCAGGTAGAGCTCGCCGTGCAACTCGTCGGCCTTCTCCTGCGCCTCCTCGCCCTCGATCAACTCGGGGACGAGCTTGTCGGAGCCCTTGCCTACTTGCTTGTGGATCTGGGATCTGGGAACGCGCTGCTCGACCTTCTCGAACGCCCGCGCCCACGCCTCGACGTGCAGGTAGTTGGTGTCCATCAAAGTTCCGTCGACGTCCAGAACCACGACCTTCGCCATCTACAACCCCCTCAGTGTCTTAGAATAGGACTATGGAAGATCTGAGAGAGGTTCCCCAGAATGCCGGAGGATCAAACAACCCTGCCGGCCTTATCGCCTTGAGAGAGGGCGCAGCCGTCTTGGATCGCTCCGGGCGGACGCTCCTTCGCCTTACCGGCAAAGACCCGGTCGGGATGCTGAACGCCGTCCTGACCAACGAGGTGCCGAAAGAGGCCTACGGCGGCGTCTACGCCATGCTCCTGAACCCCAAGGGCCGCATCCAGGCCGACCTGCGCGTCGTGAAGGCCGGCGAAGGCGTCCTGATCGATACCGAGCCCGAAGGCGGAGAGGCGGCGCGTGAGATCCTGGGCCGCTACGCGCCCTTCTCGCGCGTGAGGCTCGAAGACCTGTCGGTCTCGTGGTCTGTGCTCGGCCTCTACGGTCCTGAGACGACAGGGCTGCTCGGCGGCCTCGAAGCGGCGGAGCACGCCTCCGTCGAGGTTGAGATCGGCGGCGTCGGCCTGCTCGCTGTCGGTGTGGCACTCCCCGTCCGAGGGTACGACCTGATCGGACCCTCCGAAGCCGTCGAGGCGGCCCGCGAGCGCCTGGTGGAACTGGGCGCCACCCCCGCCGAGCGCGCCGCCTACGAGACGGCCCGCATCGAGGCCGGCGTCCCGCGCTTCGGGGCGGATATCACGCCGGATAACTTCCCCGGCGAGACGGCCGCCCTCGACCGCGCCGTGAGCTTCGAGAAGGGCTGCTACCCCGGCCAGGAGACCGTGGCCAGGATGCGCTACCGCGGACACCCGAACAAGACGCTCTACCGTCTCGCCCTCGAAGACCCGCAAGCGCAGGCCGGCGCCGAGATCCTCCAGAACGCGAAGGCGGTAGGCAAGGTCACCAGCGTCGCCCCCATACCCCTGGACGGTCGGGTCCTGGCCCTCGGATACCTGTCGCGCGGCGCGGATACCGCAGGACCCCTCACGTGTGGCGAAGCCGGGGTCAGGGTGCTCGGAACCGCCTCGTGAAACCGCCGCCGGAGGAGCGCGCGAGCATCGAGGACGCGCGCCGCGGCATCGACGCCCTCGATCGCGAGGTCGTAGCCCCGATCGGAGACCGCGCCCGCTACGTCGAGGCCGCAGCGCAGTTCAAGACCAACGAGTCAGGCGCCCAAGCCCCCGAACGCCGCCATACGCTGCTCGAAGCGCGTCGCCGCTGGGCCGAGGAAGAATGGTTGAGCCCCGATGTAGTAGAAGCCGTCTACGAAACCCTGATCTCCTACTTTGTGGATCAGGAGATAAACCGCTGGCGCAACACCCCCTCCTATTGAGAACCGTTCTCGATAACCACCGGATAGCGACCCCCCGAGATGTTACAAGCGGCCTGTCTGAGCGCGTTCTGACAACCGCTCGCAGGAGGGCTCGCTTCGGTGTGATCCAGGTCACTAATTCTGCATAAAAAGCCGGATTTCCCGGATTTCAGGAGAAGTTCTTGATCGTGATCTCTTTACGTTGTTAGGGTGGGGGTGCTGTGATTTAATAGCCTAGCTGTAGCAAAGTTTTTACATGGGCGAGTGGCAGGGGTTCGATGCTTAAGATAGAGAACTTGAGGGCAGAGATCGACGGGCAGGAGATCGTGAAGGGCCTGGATCTCGAGGTGAGCAAGGGTGAGATCCACGCGATCATGGGTCCCAACGGCTCGGGGAAGAGCACGCTCGCGAACGTCCTCATGGGCCATCCCCGCTACGAGGTGACTGGTGGTTCGGTTATGTTTCAGGGCGAGGACGTGCTCGAGCTGGAGCCTGACGAGCGGGCCAAGCTCGGCATGTTCCTCGCTTTCCAGTACCCGAGCGAGGTACCGGGGGTCTCCGTGGCGAACTTCCTCAGGACGGCCGTCAACTCCGTGCGCGAGGAGGAGCTCTCGCCGATGGAGATGTTCCGGCTCATCCAGGAGAAGATGAGGGTCATGCAGATGGACCCCAAGTTCGCCGAGCGGTATTTGAACGAGGGCTTCTCCGGCGGGGAGAAGAAGCGTAACGAGATCCTGCAGATGCTCATGCTCGAGCCGAAGCTCGCCATCATGGACGAGACCGACTCGGGACTGGATATTGATGCCCTTCAGGTCGTGGCCAAGGGCGTCAACGAGCTTCGGGGTCCTGAGTTCTCGGCGGTGGTCATCACGCACTACCAGCGGATCCTTAGGTACATCGAGCCTGACCACGTGCACGTCATGCTGGACGGGAGGCTCGTAACCAGCGGCGGCAAGGAGCTGGCGCTGGACCTCGAGGACAAGGGCTACGACTGGGTGCGCCAGGAGTTCGGCTCCGCGGCGCAGAGCTAGGGGAAGGGACAGCACATGCCAGAAGACAGGTCCATCCAGGAGCTCGGGCTCGACGAGTACAAATTCGGATTTCACGACCCGGAGGAGTACTTCTTCAAGACCCCGAGGAAGGGCATCGACCCCGAGATCGTCGCCATGATCTCCAAGCACAAGAACGAGCCGGAGTGGATGCTGGAGTACAGGCTGAAGGCGCTGGAGTCGTTCCTTTCCAAGCCGACCCCGCGTTGGGGCGGCGACCTCTCCGAGCTGGACTTCGAGGAGATCTACTACTACATCCGCCCCATGGAGAACCAGGGCCGCTCGTGGGACGATGTGCCAGACGACATCAAGAACACCTTCGAGCGCCTCGGCATCCCGCAGGCCGAGCGCGAGTCGCTCGCCGGCGTCGGCGCCCAGTACGAGTCCGAGGTCGTCTACCACTCGCTCAAGGAGGAGTGGGACAAGGCCGGCGTCGTCTTCATGGACATGGACAGCGGTCTGCGCGAGCACGAGGACCTCGTACGCGAGTACTTCGGGACCATCATCCCCGCCGACGACAACAAGTTCTCCGCGCTCAACAGCGCCGTGTGGTCCGGCGGCTCGTTCGTCTACGTTCCGCCCGGGGTCCACATCGACATCCCGCTGCAGGCTTACTTCCGCATCAACGCGGAGAACATGGGCCAGTTCGAGCGGACGCTCATCATCGCCGACGAGGGCTCCTACGTGCACTACATCGAGGGCTGCACGGCGCCCACGTACACCACCAACTCGCTCCACTCGGCGGTCGTCGAGCTCATAGCCAAGCCGAACGCCCGCATCAGGTACTCGACCATCCAGAACTGGTCGCACAACACCTACAACCTGGTCACCAAGCGGGCCGTCGCCTACGAGAACGCCACCGTCGAGTGGGTGGACGGGAACCTGGGCTCCAAGCTCACCATGAAGTACCCGGCCGTCTACCTCATGGGCGAGGGCGCCCGGGGCGAGATCCTCTCGGTAGCCTACGCCGGCGACGGGCAGCACCAGGACGCGGGCGGCAAGGTAGTCCACGCAGCGCCCAACACCTCCAGCCTCATCACCTCCAAGTCCATCTCCAAGGGGACGGGCAGGAGCACCTACCGCGGCCTCCTCAAGGTGCACGAGGGGGCGGTCAACTCCAAGAGCCGGGTCGAGTGCGACGCGCTGCTCCTGGACGAGAACGCGCGGACGGACACTTATCCGTACATCGAGATCGAGGAGAAGAAGGTCAACACCGAGCACGAGGCCACGGTCTCGAAGGTTGGGGAGGACCAGCTCTTCTACCTGATGAGCCGCGGGCTCTCCGAGGAAGAGGCGATGGCCATGGTCGTCAACGGCTTCATCGAGCCGATAGCCAAGGAGCTTCCGCTGGAGTACGCCATCGAGCTTAACCGCCTGATCCAGCTGGAGATGGAAGGCTCGGTCGGCTAGGCGCCGCAGTTTGTAGTAAGCAGAGCGGTTTGGTGGGGCGGGCTCTTCCGGGAGCCCGCCCTTTTTCGACGAAAGGTGATACATGAGCGCGAACGGCGTGCCGGAGGTTCTAAAGTCTAAGGGCATAAGTGAGGAGACCGTGAAGGCCCTCTCGTCGCTAAAGGGCGAGCCGGGCTGGCTCACCGAGAAGCGCCTGCAGGCGTGGCGGAGCTTCGAGAGTCTCCCGATGCCCACCCTGCGCGACGAGGCGTGGCGCTACACGGACATCTCGGACGTCAGGATAGAGGATTTCCTCCCCTACGCGTCGAGCCCTGACTTGAAGAGCGAGGACGACCTGCCCGACGCCGTGCGCGGGCTCATCCGGGAGGGCGAGGAGAACTCCGCCCTGCTCGTGCAGCACAACTCCGAGACGACCTACTCGCGGGTAGACGAGGAGCTCGCCCGCAAGGGCGTCGTCTTCACCGACCTGCACACGGCGCTCGCCGAGCACGAGGAGCTGGTAAAGGAGAAGCTCTTCGGGCTCGTGCCGGGGGATTACGACAAGTTCGCGGCGCTCTCCGCGGCGGCGTTCGCCGGGGGGTCGTTCCTCTACGTGCCGCGCGGGGTGGATGTGGAGGTCCCGATCCAGAGCTACCGCTGGCTGGATGTGGTCGGCTCCATCATGCCGCGCACGCTCGTCGTGGTCGAGGAGGGCGCGAGCGTGGCGTACATCGACGAGTACGCCTCAGCAGACGGGGAGGACCCTGCGTTCTCCAACGGGGCGGTCGAGCTGTACGTGGGCGAGGGAGCTTCCTTACGCTACGTCTCCTTGCAGAACTGGGAACGGAACGTGCTCCACTTCAACACCATCCGCTCGCAGACGGAGAAGGACGCGGCGATCAGGAGCCTCGTCGTCTCCTTCGGCTCGCAGCTCAGCCGCACCAACGTCGAGGCCGGCCTGAGCGCCTCCGGCGGCGACTCGGAGATGCTCGGCCTTTACTTCGCCGACCAGAACCAGGTCCTCGACCACCACACCCTGCAGGACCACATCGCCCCCAACGCCCACTCAGACCTCCTGTACAAGGGCGCTTTGCGCGACGAGTCCATAGCCGTTTTCAGCGGGCTCATCAGGGTGGAGCCCGGGGCGCAGAAGACCGACGCTTACCAGACGAACAGGAACCTTATCCTCGGTACGGACGACGCCTTCGCGGTCAGTTTGCCGAACCTGGAGATCATGGCCGACGACGTGAAGTGCTCGCACGGCTCGACGACGGGGCAGGTGGACGAGACGGACCTGTTCTATTTGATGAGCCGGGGCATCCCGCGCCGCGAGGCGGAGAAGCTCGTGGTGTTCGGGTTCTTCGGGGAGATAACCAGCAGGATCCCCCTGAAGGGCCTCAAGGAGAAGCTCGACCGGGCGATAGAGGGCAAGATCGGGCTCGGCTTCGAGGAGCGGGTGGCCTGAGGATGGCGGAGTTTCACAAGCTGGCGGCCACGGACGAGGTGGCCCCCGGGGAGATCAAACAGTACAGGGTCGAGGACCGGTTCGTGGCCCTGTGCAACGTCGAAGGCGAGCTTCACGCCTTCGAGGACGTCTGTACCCACCAGTTCACGCACCTGAGCGACGGCGAGTTTACGGGCTCTGAGGTGAAGTGTCCCCTCCACGGCGCGAAGTTCGACGTGAAGACCGGCGCGGCGAAGAGCCTGCCCGCCGTGAAGCCCGTCCCGAAGCACGAGGTAAAGGTCGAGGACGGAAACGTCTACGTCGCGCTCAATCCCAAGCGGGTCAAGCTGGGTGGGGGAAGGGGCCGCAGGAGGTAGAGGCGTGTACGACGTAGATGAGATCCGGCGCGAATTTCCAATCCTCGACCGCAGGATCGGCGACAAGAGGCTTGTCTACCTGGACAACGCCGCGACCTCCCAGAAACCGCGGCGGGTGCTGGACGCCCTTACGAAGTATTACGAGCGACACAACGCCAACATCCACCGCGGGGTGCACCGCCTCGCCGAAGAGGCGACGGCGGCCTACGAGGAGTCGCGGGCGAAGGTGGCTCGTTTCCTCGGCGCGCCGGGCACCACCGGGCTTGTCTTCACCCGTGGCACGACGGAATCTATAAACCTCGTCGCCTACGCCTGGGGCCGCAAGAACCTGCGCGAAGGGGACGAGGTTCTGCTCACCGAGGTCGAGCACCACTCGAACCTCGTCCCCTGGCAGCTCGCGGCACAGGCGACCGGCGCGAGGCTGCGCTTCGTCCCGATCCGGGAGGACGGCACGCTGGACATGGAGGAGGCTGGGCGCCTGATCGGGCCGAAGACGAAGCTGGTCGGGTGCATCCACGCCTCGAACGTCCTCGCCACCATAAACCCCGTCGTGAAGCTCGCCCGGATGGCGCGCGAGGCCGGGGCGCTGATGCTCGTGGACGGGGCGCAGAGCGCGCCGCACCTGCCGGTCGATGTGGAGGCCCTCGGGTGCGACTTCTTCGCGTGCAGCGGGCACAAGATGCTCGGTCCGACGGGCGTCGGGGTGCTGTGGGGCCGTCCGGAGATATTGGAGGAGATGGACCCGTTCCTCGGCGGGGGCGAGATGATCCGGGAGGTACGATTGGATCACTCCACCTACAACGACCTCCCCTACAAGTTCGAAGCCGGGACCATGAACATCGCACAGGCCGTCGGCCTCGGGGCCGCCGTAGATTACCTGGGCGAACTGGGAATGGAGAACGTCCGGGAGCACGAGCGGCGGCTCGGCGAGTACGCTTACGGGCGGCTCTCGGAGCTCGAGGGGATCGAGATCTACGGCCCGAAGGAGGAGCGCACGGGCCTCGTCTCCTTCTCCCTGCCGGATGTGCACCCGCACGACCTCTCCCAGCTTCTGGACGAGGAGGGCATAGCGATACGCAGCGGGCACCACTGCGCCCAGCCCCTGATGCGCCGCCTCGGCGTCCCGGCGACGGCGCGAGCCAGCTTCTACTTGTACAACGTGGAGGAGGAGGTGGACAGGCTGGTCGAGGCCCTCGCACGTGCGAGGGAATTCTTCAGGCCTTACGCGATATGAGCATGATGCGCGAACTCTACACTCAAGTGATCCTGGATCACTACCAACGCCCCCGAAACCGGGGCAAACTGGAGGATGCCGAGCTAGAGGAACACCTTCTTAACCCGCTCTGCGGCGACGAGGTGACCGTCTGCGCTACCTTCGACGGCGACAAAGTCGCGGACGTGAAGTTCAGCGGACGTGGGTGCTCTATCTCCCAGGCTTCGGCCTCGATGATGACCGAGCGCCTGGTGGGCAAGAGCCGTGAGGAGGCGCGAGCCCAGATCGAGGGCTTCAAAGCCATGATGATCGGCGAAAGAGAGTTCCCCGAGACCGACGATCTGGCGGCGCTCAAGGGCGTGATCCGGTACCCTTCCCGCATCAAGTGCGCCACCCTCGCCTGGACGGCTTTCCAGCGAGGCCTCGGAATCCGGTAGGCCGCCCACCCCGCTCCTGATCTTTCTCCTCGTCTGTTCGGCTCTCCTCCTCTGGTCGCGTGCTGCGTTTGTGCTCTTCGACCGCGGGGCATAGAGCCGAGGAACCGACGGATCGTAGGGTACACGGACAGGAGGGTCATGAGTCCCGTAGCTATAGTAACCGCCTCGGATTCGGGGATCGGCCAGGAGTCGGCGAGGGAGCTGGCCGAGAACGGCTTCGACATCGGCATCACCTACAACAGGGATGAGGCCGGGGCGAACGAGACCCTGGAGGCCGTGCGGGCCGCGGGGCGCAAGGGAGAGCTCCGGCACATGAACCTCACCGAGCTGCCCGCGGCGGCCGGCGCGATAGACGAGCTGGCCAACGCCTTGGGCGGGGTGGACGTGCTGGTGAACAACGCGGGCTCGGGGGACCCGACGGGCGACTTCCTGGAGCTCTCCTACGAAGAATGGACTGAGATAATAAACATCAACCTCTCGGGAGCTTTTCTGTGCGCCCAGCGGGCGGCGAGGCGGATGATCGAGGCCGGGAACGGCGGCAGGATAGTCAATATCACCTCCGTCCACGAGCACATCCCGCGCACCGGCGCGTCGGCGTACTGCGCCTCCAAGGGGGGCCTGGGTATGCTGACGAAGGTCATGGCGATGGAGCTGGCCGAACACGGCATCCTGGTCAACGCGATAGGTCCTGGTGAGATCTCCACCCCTATGACCGGCGATGAGGACGAGGATCCCACGAGCATCGAACGCCCCAACCTGCCGCTCGGACGTCCCGGGCACGCCCGCGAGATCGCCGCCTGGGTCGCCTTCCTGGCCTCGAGCAAGGCGTCCTACGCCACCGGAGCCTCGATCATCGTTGACGGCGGCC